>JBAVEE010000089.1:0-2950 GCA_049587575.1 Bradyrhizobium sp. | reverse complement strand
ATTGAAGGCGTTCCGGCCGCCGGCGATACCGTAACGTTCGCGCCAGCCACAATTACCTTTCTGGCCATTCCGGAAGCAGGAAACCATGCTTGCCGATAAGACCGGTCGAACCGCCGCAGACGAGCTGCATTCTCGTGACGCGGTGCGGAATCTATTTCTCATGGTGAAACCCTGCCGCTTCTTGGCATGGGCGGGCCGCCGTGCCACGTTGCCAGCCCATCATGCCAACGAACAAACCTGCCGACCGGGAGAGACCGCCGTGTATCGCCGCCTCGTTCTTTTGTGCACGTTCGCAATCGCCATGGTGGGCGCAGCATCGGCCACGCGCGCGGCCGACTCCGAGCGTTGCCAGGGGCTGTCGCGGCGATTTGAAATTGCCAAACCGCAGATCACCGCGATGGAAGTATCGTTGACGCTATTTTCCGCGGTCGACGCCAATTGCATCGATCTGGCGACCAGGCTGCTCGACCAGGGCGCGTCGGTCGACGCGCGTGACCGGCTTGGCGCCAAGCCCCTTAGTCACGCCGCGAAGTCCGGGCATCTTGGTATGGTCGACCTTCTGCTGGCCCGTGGCGCCCCGATCGACGCCCGCAATCTCGCCGGGGCCACCGCGTTATATTTTGCCGCCGAAGGCAGCCATATCTCGATCGCGCAACGGCTTATCGAACGCGGCGCCGACGTCAAACTCACCGGACGCAGCGGAATCTCGCCGATCGCCGCCGCCGCCTTTGCCGGCAACGACGTGATCGTCGAAGCATTGCTTGCCCATGGAGCCGACGAGCGGGCGCCCGACGAAACCGGCAAGCCGCCGATCGTCTATGCGGCGGCCGGCGCACGGCTCGACATCGTGAAGCGGTTGCTGGCACGAAATATCGATATCAACGCCCGCTACGCAAACGACCTCACATTGCTGATGTGGGCGTCGGGCCCGGACGATCAGGCCCCGGCAGCGCAGGCGGTCAAGGTCGTTACCTATCTCCTGGATGAAGGCGCGCATATCGATGATCGGGATGACCGCGGCCGGACGGCCTTGATGATTGCGGCCGAAGGCGGCCACGCGGAAATCGCCAATTTATTGCTGGCGCGGGGCGCCGATCCATCGCTCAAGGACAAGGCCGGAAAACGTGCCGCGGATCTTACCGTGCTGTCTTCGCTGCGGGAGCGACTGACGCCGCACTGACATCGACCGGGAGCGCGATCCAATCGGATCATGATCGGCGATACGGCAAACCTGCATCCACTCCCCTACAGACCCGACAGATATTGCGCCAGCGCCGCCAGGTCGTCGGGAGCGGTCGCGAGCATCAAATCGGACATGCCGGGATTGTTGCCGCGCGCGTGGCTGCGGAAGTCGGCCATTTGCTTCGCAAGGTATTCCCTGCCCTGGCCGGCAAGACGAGGCACCGTGCCGTCGCCCTGAAAATGATCGAGATGGCAGCCGGTGCAGCCGACCGAACGGTTGGCGCTCAGGGCCCGGTCCGAGACTTCCTTCGGTGCGCCGGGCTGGCCCAGATCGGGCCACGGCTTTTTCGAGAAATATTCGGCGATATCCATCATGTCCTGTCGCTCCATGGATGAAGCGATCGGCTGCATGGTGTCGTTCTTGCGGTCACCCCGCTTGAAATCGCGCAGCTGGATATAGAGGTAGCCCAACTGCTGCCCCCAGATGACGGGTATCGTCTTGTCGATTGGCTTACCGTCCTGGCCGTGGCAGCCGGCGCAGACCTTGGTCTTTTCGTCGATGCTTTGCGCGGCTGCGGGGCGCGCGCCGCAGAGGTGCAAACCGATACCGAGCCCGATAGCGACAACAAACGACCCTCTTAACCTGCCGAACATCGATCAATTCCACCCACACCTCGCGATAAAGGCGGGACCGCGAACGGCCCCGCCCCCATTCGTCATATCATGCGTTCTCAGTCGAGCGAGAAAGCGATGATGTTATTACCGCGGTGAAAGTCAATCTGGGTATTACCGCCCGCACCGACCACGATATATTGCTTGCCGCCCACCATGTAGGAGGATGGCGGCGCATTGACGCCGGCCCCGGCGCGGAAGTTCCACAATTCCTTGCCGCTGGACGAGTTGTAGGCCGCGAACTTGCCGTTGCCTTCACCGGTGAAAACAAGACCGCCTGCGGTGGCCAGAATGCCGCCGATCATCGGCTCCGGCGTCTTCACCTGCCATTTGATCTTGCCGGTGTTGTAATCAACGGCGGTGATATTGCCGGCCTGCGCCTCGCTCGGGATTGTCTTGAAGGCGCCGCCAAGCCACAACTTGCCGTTCGGATACGGCGAGTTCTCCACAAAGTAGTTCATCGGCTGATGCAGGTTGATGGCGTAGGCGAGCCCCTGCCCCGGGTCGGTGGCGATCGGCGACCATTCAACGCCGCCATTGGCACCCGGAAGCATGCGCGCGCCTTCCTTGGTCGGAAGCACCCACATGTTCTCCTGCGGCACCATGGCCTCGGAGAACCGGATCAGGCTGCAATCCTTGCGGTCGTGAACATAGATGTGGCCGGTCTTGCCCGCATGGATCACGCCCGGGATGGTTTTGCCATCATTGCCCTTCACATCGACCAGCACCGTCGGGCTTACCGCATCGAGGTCCCACAGATCGTGGGCGATGTACTGGAAGTGGCAGACATATTTGCCGGTATCGAGGTCAAGCGAGACCAGCGAGTCCGTATAAAGATTATCGCCGGGACGGTTGGAGCCATCAAGATCGGGCGAGGGGTTGCCGACGACAAAATAGATCCGGTTGGTCGCCAGATCGACGGAAGGATTCTGCCAGACGCCGCCGCCGAGCTTCTGGTAGGGGTCGCCGTTCTTGGCGAGCTGAGCCTTTTCGGCCTGGATATCGCGGTGCATGTCGCGGCCGGTGGCGTCCTTTGTCGCCCATACCCCGACTGAATTCTCGGGAGTCGTGTTGAACGTCCAGAGCAGCTTGCCGG
>JBAVEE010000088.1:0-2284 GCA_049587575.1 Bradyrhizobium sp. | reverse complement strand
AAGTGCGCCAGGCCGGCCGAATAGTTTCGGTCGCTGCGATCGTTGCGGTCGGCGCCAACAGCGACGGACGGCGCGAGATTCTTGGTCTGGATATCGGCCCCTCCGAGGCCGAGACGTTCTGGACGGCATTCCTGCGCAAGCTCGCCCGCCTGGCCTGCGCGGCGTCAAGCTCGTCGTCTCCGGCGCCCACGAAGGCGCCAAGGTTACGGTCGCCAAGGTGCTCAACGCCAGCTGGCAACGCTGTCGCCTGCACTTCATGCCCACCGCGCCGGCGCATCCCGGCAACAGCGGCCGGCGCGTCGTCTCGGCCTTCATCGCCACCGCGTTTGCCCAGGATGACGCCGAAGCCGCTCGCACCCAATGGCGGAAAGTCGCCGACCAACTCCGCCCCGAGCTGCCCAAGCTCGCCGGCTTCCTCGACGACGCCGAAACTGACGTGCCCGCTTGCGTGACCTTCCCGCCGCCGCATCGGACCAAGCTGCGCCCCACCGACCCGATCGAGCGCCTCAACGGCGAGATCAAGCGACGCACCAAGGTGGTCGGCATATACCCCAGTGAGGACGCCATTTCGTCTCATCGGAGCGATCCTGCTCGAGCAGAACGATGAATGGGCCGTCCAGCGGGCCCGTTACATGACGCTGGAAACCATCGCGCCATTGAGGGATCATCCAACCGTCAGCCTTCCGGCAATCGCCAGCTGACCTGCCCGGCTCTCGCCGATGAACGCGGTGACCCGCCGCCAGCTCCACCACGCCAGGGGACGCGATCGATCCGGCGGACGCGCAACTTACCGCTTCCGCGGGCGCATCGCGCGACTATTCGTTCAATTTGAACGAAATGGACGGACACCCGGTAACCATAACCTCACGAGGATCTGCCCCGCAGCTGGCTTTTGCCGCCGCGAGATGCAACATTATCAATGCCGTCGCAGCTCATGCGAGGCGGCCGCCGCCCGGTGTTGGAAGCACCGAACGACGGCCTGACCACAACCGACTATCAGGAAGTCAGCTATGGCTAAGATCCACTATAACGGCGATTCGCCGTGCAATCCCCACCCCTTGTTGACCGCTGCCGGCAGCTTCCTGCCGCCGGATGGCATTGCCGCGCGCACGGCTTCGGCCCTGCCGCCGCACGAGGCCGGCCTCCCCGTCAACTCCATCACCAACAGCTAGGATCGGTGGTCTGATTTACGCCGGCGCCGCCCAGGCGCCTGCGTTCGGATCACCCTGGTCGTGTCGTGTGTCCGCACTTGCGGTCGCGGTCGACATGTCGATGGCCGGCAGCTGACCGCTCCGGAGATCCAATCAGACGTCCGGTCCCTGCATTAACAAGGGATCACAACATGTCGTTCTTCAACACGCAGAACTCCACGCTGAACAGCTGTACCAGCATCATCCATCGCCCGGCTGGCGGCATCGCCGGCGTTCGCGAAGTCTTCGATGATGCCAGCCGCCTCGCGGTCTGGTCATTCCCGATGGCACACGCGCGCGACCTTCTCGTCGCGAAATCATCGGTGACCGCCTGCTACATCCTGGCCGGTCACGACACCGTCTATCTCGGGGAGACGAACAATCTCTATCGCCGGCTTTCCGAGCATCTTCTGGATTCGACCAAAGCGTTTGCTCGCGAGGTATTCGTCGTCACCGGGATCGGGGATGCTCCTTTCGACAAGACCACCGCCGTCTTTCTGCAGTGGGCGCTCGATCACGCAGCGGAAAAGGTCGGACTGGTCGCGGTGCTCAAGGGCGTCAATCCGCGCCTGTTGGATCTGGCCCCTTGGCGCCGCGCAACCCTCGACCGGATCGTGGAGGATGCGCTGCGGTTGCTGTTCGATGCCGGCTGCCGCGCGTTTCACTCGAACTGCGCCAGCATGCGCCCGGTGATGCCGAACGCGGACCTGCCTGAGCAACATTCTCCCGACATCGCCGGCGATGCCGCTGAAGCCGATGACACCGGCCCGATGGAAATCGGCGTGGCGGCGACGCCGACGGGGGTGCCCGAGTTCGAACTGTCCTATGGCGACCTGTGGGCGCGCGGCTATCCGTCGAACGACGGCTTCGTGGTCACCGCCGGCTCCGAGGTTCGCACTTCCATCAACGCCAGCGTCAATCCCATCCTCCATACTCGTCGCCAGGATCTCGCTGCGGCCGGGGTGCTTGCTGAGATTCCCGGCTTGAGTGATCGCATGCGTCTGACGGTTTCGGTCTGGTTTCCCTCCTCGGCGATCGCGGCGAAAGTCGTTACCGGCGCTCACGTGGCCAGCAGCAAATGGATGGCTCTGCGC
>JBAVEE010000087.1:0-3954 GCA_049587575.1 Bradyrhizobium sp. | reverse complement strand
AAGCCGCGAGCACCGAATTCGCGGCCACCCCCCTCTCCACCTCTCCCCCACAAGGGGGGAGAGAGCCGAGCGCGCTTCGCGGCTACCATTGGGGATTTAATCGACGAGTACATCAGCTCGTTTTCTCTCCGCGGGTGGCCTCAGGGTTCGAGACGGCGCGCATGCGCCTCCTCACCACGAGGGGATAGTCAAACCCGAAACAGCCGCGCATAGCGGGTCTTGATCTCTTCGGCCATCTGCTCGACCCCGGCGGGGTCTTCCTTCATCAGCTTGATGTCGGAAATGCTGCGGCGGCCCGGCTTCGCCTGCACCTGCGGATGAACCGAGTATTGCGCCGTGAAATCGGTGAAGAACTGCTGGGTTTGGCGCGTGTGCAGCCACGCCTGAAACAGCCTTGCGGCGTTGGGATGAGGCGCGCTGGCGAATATCCCGGTGGGACCGGAGATGGTCGGCGTGCCTTCCACCGGATACACCGGCTCGACCGGCTGGCCGGCTTCCTTCAGCAGCACGGCGTTATACTCGTTGCCATCGGCCATCACGGCGCGCTCGCCCAGCGCCAGTTTCTTCGGCGGGTCGGTCGATGACTGCACCTGCATGACGCGCTGCTTCGACAGCTTCTCGAGGAAATCCCACCCCAATTCGCGAACCAGCTGGAACGTCGTCGTCATGATGGTGCCGCTATAGGCGGGATGGCCTTTTACCAGTTTGCCGGCCCATTTCGGATCCAGCAGATCGGCAAAGCTTTTCGGCGCGTCCTCGGGCTTCACGAGGCGGGTGTTGTAGGCGATCGACGACAGCCAGATCCGCGTGGTGGCGAACATGCCGTCGGGATCGCGATATTGTTCTGGAAAATATTTCGCGACGTCTTCGGAGACGAACGGCGCCAGCCAGCCATTTTTCTTCCAGGGGATGAAGTGCGAGGCGTCGGCGCTGTTGACCACGTCGGCGGCGTGGATGCCGGAGGCAAATTCCTGCTCGATCCGCTGAAACAGCCGCTCGGAGCCGGCGCGCTCGATCTGCACCTGGATATCCGGATACTGCGCCTCGAAGGCTCTGCCGAGTTTTTCCCCCACGGGCAGATCCATGGGGGAATACAGCACCACCCTGGCTTCCTTTTTCGCCGCCTCGATCAGCTCTCGCGTGATCGCCGCCGGTTCCGGCGCGGCTGCCTTCAGAGGTGCGGCGAATAAAGTGAGCCCAAGTGCCGCCGATCCCTTGATGACGTCGCGCCTGGTTACGGCTGTGCGCATCGCCTCGGTTTCCTTTTTCCCGTCATTGCGAGGAGCCCTTGCGACGAAGCAATCCATCGCGCGGCATAGTGGCCATGGATTGCTTCGCTTCGCTCGCAATGACGATTGCTGGTCATCGTGCGAGTGCCCGGCAGCGTTCGGCCGGCAGCGTCAGCCAGACCTCGGCGCCGCTGGGGATGGCGGTTTCCGTCGGCGTAATGGCGCGTAACGTCGTGCCATCAGCGGTTTCGACCATGTAGTCGCGGTTGGCTCCGAGAAACACCTGGCGGGTCACGATGGCCTTGACGGCGTTGTCGGGCGTCGGCGGCGCCTGCACGGAAAGCTGGATGTCATGCTGGCGGATCGCGACCGCGGCACTTTGGTCGGGCGTCAGTTTCGCCCCCACCACCCGCAAGGTCGCGCCGGCAAACGAGATGTGGTTCTCGTCGCGCGCGGTGCCCTTGATCACATTGCTGGCGCCGATGAAGCGTGCGACGAATTCCGATTGCGGCCGGTCGTAAATATCTTCCGGCGTCCCGAGCTGATCGATTTTTCCGCCATTCATGACCGCGATCAGGTCGGCGGTGGTCATCGCCTCGGACTGGTCGTGGGTGACGTAGACCGTGGTATAGCGGTATTGGTCGTGCAGCCTGCGGATTTCAAAGCGCATCTCCTCGCGCAGGTTGGCGTCGAGGTTGGAGAGCGGTTCATCAAGCAGCAGGGTTTCCGGCTCGACCACCAGCGCGCGCGCCAGCGCCACGCGCTGCTGCTGCCCGCCAGACAATTCGCCGGGATAACGTTGCGCCAGGATTTCGAGTTTCGTGGTGGCGAGGATCGCCGCGAGCTTTTTCGCGATGGTGTCGCGGTCGAGTTTGCGCAGGCGCAGTCCATAGACGATGTTCTCGGCGACCGTCATGTGCGGCCACAGCGCGTAGCTCTGGAAGATCATCGACATCTTGCGCTGCTCGGGCGGCATGGTGCGCGCGGCCGACGACACCAGCCGGTCGCCGACATGGATCTCGCCGTCCGAGGGCTCGAGGAATCCGGCGATCAGCCGCAGCGTCGTGGTCTTGCCGCAACCCGAGGGGCCCAACAGGCAGACCAGCTGCCCGTGATCGATCCGCAACGAGACATGATCCACGACCGCCAGCGATCCAAATCGCTTGGTCAGGCCGCGCAATTCAACGGACGCCAATCACATCACTCCCTGTTCTCTCTTGCGCGCATTCCGGCGCCATCGGGTCCGCGCCGTCGGCGCAAGCCTGGTTGCGATGCAAAACCGCTGTCCAGCCGGCTCAGGTCCGGGGGCATGCTTTTGCGGAAGACGCGTGCGCCGTTGTCGGCCTCTTATTTATCGTCAGATCATTATAAGCACGAATGATGGGGTGCCGAAAAGCCTTGAGGCGCCCTCACGCGGGCACAGTTTCGCCGAGCCAGTCGATCGCGGCCTCGACGCCGCCTCGGCCGTGGGGGATGCCGAGCGCATGGAGGGCGACCTCGACGACGCCCAGGGTGCCCAGGATCATCGGCGCGTTGACATGCCCCATATGGGCGATCCGGAACGCCTGGCCGGCGAGTTCGCCGATCCCGACCCCGAGCACCACGCCGCATTTTTCCTTGCAATAGCGCTGCAGCGCCAGCGGATCGTGGCCGCTGGCCATCACCACGGTCGTGACCGTGTCCGACCGCTCGCCGGCCTCGGCGATGTTGAAGCCGAGCACCTGGCCCTCGGCCCAGATCGTGACCGCGCGGCGCACGGCTTCGGCGAGCAGGCGGTGGCGCAGGAACACGTTCGGGAGTCCCTCCTCGGTGATCAGGTCGATGGCCTGGCGCAGCGCGAACAACAGATGGACCGGCGCGGTGCCGCCGAATTTCCGGTAATTTTCGGCGAGATCGCGCTCGGTCCAGTCCCAATACGGCGTTCGCAGGCCCGCCGTCTTGTGAGCCTGCCGGGCGCGGTCGTTGACGGCACAGAAGCTGAGGCCGGGCGGCGTCATCAGGCCCTTCTGCGAACCGGACATCGCGACATCGATGCCCCAGGCGTCCATCTCGAACGGCATGCAGCCGAGCGAGGCTACCGCGTCGACCAGGAACAGCGCCGGGTGACCGGCTGATTTGATCGCCTTGCCGATGGCCTCGATGTCGTTGACGGCGCCGGAGGCGGTATCGACCTGAACCGCCAGGATCGCCTTGATGG
This sequence comes from Bradyrhizobium sp., assembly GCA_049587575.1. Classification (GTDB taxonomy): domain Bacteria; phylum Pseudomonadota; class Alphaproteobacteria; order Rhizobiales; family Xanthobacteraceae; genus Bradyrhizobium. Next base: position 528 of record JBAVEE010000087.1, on the reverse strand, counting down.
AATGGTCCTTGTCCTGCCGCAGGCGGGCTTCGACCTCGGCGGGGCGAATGGCGCGGCGCCAGTCGCCCTTCAGCACTTCCACCTCGGCGCCCATCGCGGCCGCCGCGTTGCCCCAGCCGACGGCGAACCGGCCGCTTTCCAGCACCAGGATCTTGTCGCCGCGCGACAGCACGTTGCTGATCACGGCTTCCCACGCGCCATGGCCATTGGCGATGTAGATGTAGGTTTTACCTTTGGTGGCGAACAGGCGGGAGAGATCGCCCAGCAGACCTTCGGTGAGCTGCACCATCTCGTCGGAATAGATGTCCAGCGCCGGACGATGCATCGCCCGCAGCACTTCGTCGGGCATGGTGGTGGGTCCGGGAATCGCCAGGAATTCCCGGCCCGCGCGAACGACCATTTTTGTTATTCCTTTTTGGGGTTGCCTTGAGGGAAGGGATGCCGGGGAATGGCGGGAAATTCAAGCCGGATCAGCCGTCATTCCCCGCGCAAGCGCGCTGCGCTTGTCGCTGAGGGCGATGCAAAGCA
>JBAVEE010000086.1:0-13907 GCA_049587575.1 Bradyrhizobium sp. | reverse complement strand
CGCGGCCGGCTTTTGATCGAAAGCGTGCCGAAGAATGGCGCGACTTTTACCGCCTGTTTTCCCCAGGCCAGGAATCCGAATTCCACCTGAGCAGTTTCAGTTGCGTGGGACTCTCATTCAACTGTCATCTGGATATCATAAAGCGATGACGGCTGGTCTTCGGCCCGGACATCGCGCGCGAACACCTGCTGCCGCCCGCCAATGGTTTCTCGACGCTCACGTTAGAGTCTGAAGCTCACCGACACCGATCGGGGGTTTGCTTCGCCAGCCGATAATGAATGCCCGCTTTGCCAGCCCCTTCTGAACGCGAGCTATCGGTTCCCGCTCCGGCCTGCCCAACTGGCTCATGCCTACATCAAGAAACGTTTCAGTTCACGGTTTCGAGCGCCAGCGCAATTCCCTGACCGCCGCCGATGCAGAGTGTAACGATGCCTTTCTTGACGCCATCGCGTTTCATCGAATGCAGCAGCCGGGTCGTCAGCACCGCGCCGGACGCTCCTATCGGGTGGCCATGCGCGATCGCGCCGCCTTCCACATTGACGATATCTGGGTCCAGACCGAGGTCCTTTGCGACCGCAATCGCGATTGCCGCGAAAGCTTCGTTGATCTCGATGCGCTGGACTTCGGCGATTTTCCAGCCGGCGCGATCGAGTGCCTGCTTCACCGCCGGCACCGGACCCAATCCGAACATGCCCGGCTCGACGGCGCCTATACCGTAGGCGACGAGGCGGGCCATGGGCGCCAGGCCCTTGCTGTCGGCCCAGGCGCGATCGGCAACGATCATCGCCGCAGCCCCCGTATTGAGCCCGGGCGCGTTGCCAGCAGTTATGGTGCCGTCCTTGCGGAATGCGGGCTTGAGCTTTGCGAGACTTTCCATCGTGGTATCCGGCCGATTATGCTCGTCCTTATCGAATTTGGCCGGACCCTTGCGCGAGGCAATTTCGACTGCTGCGATTTCCGAGGCGAACTTGCCGGCAGCCTGCGCCGCGGAAAAGCGCTTTTGCGAACGTTCGGCCCAACGGTCTTGCTCTTCGCGGGTGATCTGGTGCGAGCTTGCGAGGTCCTCGGTGTGCCATCCGGAATGTTTACCGGAAAAGGCGTCATTGAGGCCGTCCATCAGCATCGCATCGAATATTTGCGCGTCGCCCATGCGGTATCCCCACCGCCCGGAGCCCATCAGATACGGGGCACGGTCCATGTTCTCCATGCCACCGGCTACCGCGCTGTCGATCAGGCCGAGCATTACCTCCTGTGCCGCGCTCACGATCGCCTGCGCACCCGAGCCGCAGACGCGGTTGACCGTCAACGCCGGAACCTCGACCGGAATGCCGCCATTGATGGCCGCCTGCCTGGCCGGGTTCATTTTGTTGCCGGCCTGGATCACGTTGCCCATGACAACCGTGTCGATATCACCGGGGGCGAGTTTCGCGCGCTCAAGCGTCGCGCGGACCACCCCGGCACCGAGATCGACCGCCGCAATATCCTTCAGCGTGCCGCCGTACGTGCCGATGGCGGTGCGCACCGGCGAACAGATCACGACTTCCTTGTTGGCCATGGGTCATTTCCTCTTTTTCCAGCTTGCATTGTAGATTGACATCTAACCAATCCCGGCACGGACGATCCTGCCATCAAGTTTCGTCGCTGCCGCCACCGTGTTGGATATCGTTCCGTATTTGCGGACGTTCTGATGCAGCAAATCGAGACGCCGGTCGTCTTCGTCTGTATCCACGGTAAGCTCGTATGAAACCGACGACATGAAGGGCGGATTGTCTTGACGAACGCCGTGAAGGCGGACTTCCACGCCACGAAACTGAAAATGAAGCATCGGAGCAACGCGCTCGATGCCCTTGATCATGCACGCCGCGATGGCCGCAAGAAACAATTCGGCGGGATTGAAGGCGTCTGGCCGGCCGTTGACATCGGTATCAAGCTTCACCTCTGCTGCGTCCTTGCAGCGGGCCAAGCTTCCATGCGCGTCCGTGCGCTTCGCCACGACGTCATATTCGAGCATCTTCGCTATCCGAACTCCGGTCTCCCTGCAGCGCCTTGCGCTGTAGGTTCACTCGAAATTCAATACAACGCTGGCGAGGCGCGGTGTTGCGATGGATCAAGGAACAATCCGGCCTGCAATTACGGAATATGATGTTCCCGCGTGGATGCCGCTAATCGAGAAAACATGGTCGGCCGATCTCAAGAACCAAGCGTGGGCACACGGTCGGCGATTCGCACGATCGATGGGGGACGCATGGCTGCGGCCAGGCTGCGGGCCGCGCCCAAGTAACTAAGTCTTACCTTCGATACATTTACGAACAAAACTGCGGCGCTTGAAAAACGCCAGCTTCTGCCGCTTGGCGTCAAGTCGGCAGCTCTCTTGCTTCTCCGCGAGAAGTCTGCTGGCCGCGGTGATTTCCCCGGGAGATTTTGCCGATGCGCGAGATCGTGTCTCCGCATTCGCTGCCGATACGCCAACCGAGATAACAGCGACAGCCGAAAAAACCATGATGCGAAACATTTGATTCCTGTCTCACGCGTGCGTGCATGCCGGTTCGCCCAACTAGCACGGGCGGGAGAAAAGTAAAACATCGCCGGAATTGCCGCCGGAAGATCGCGATGATCTACGCGCGGGTTGGCTTGCTGCCGCACATTCAGGTTTGCAGCAGTGCCGCTGACAGCCAGGTCTGCGCCGGCCATCGCGATGGCGCCCAAAGAACCCGCCGGCCACTGCCCCGCCCGCCCGGATCGGGCTCTACCGGCTGCGCGGAAGCGGCTGGCTTCCTGGTGGGCCGCCTACGTTCATCATCCCAAGCCCAAAAAGGCAGAAACCAAACTTGCAGTCCGGTCCCGGTTTGTCGGAAATCTCAGCATTTGCATGAACATGCGGCAAATGGCGGTCTGGCCCTGTCACATGACTGTCATGTAACTGAAATATTAGGTCTACGACGCCCCTCTATAGAAGCGGCCTCGGAGCGCGAACGGTTCCATAACGCGCCCCGCTCACCATGGAGAAAGCCCGTGAATTTCGTCAAAACCCTTGTTGCTGTCGGCCTCGTAGCCGCTTCGACAGTACCCGTTCGCGCATTGGACATTTCCGGTGCGGGCGCGACATTCCCATACCCGATCTACGCCAAATGGGCCGATGCCTATAAGAAGGAAACCGGCAACGGCATGAACTATCAGTCGATCGGTTCGGGCGGCGGGATCAAGCAGATCCAGTCCAAGACCGTGACCTTCGGTGCGTCCGACATGCCGCTGAAGCCGGCGGACCTGACCAAATCGGGACTCGTTCAGTTTCCGACCGTCGTTGGCGGCGACGTGCCCGTGGTCAATCTCGACGGCGTGAAGCCCGGCGATCTCAAGCTCGACGGCGTGACGCTGGCGAAGATTTTCCTGGGTGACATCAAGTCGTGGGATGACGAGGCGATTGCCAAATTGAATCCTTCGGCAAAGCTGCCCAAGCAGGCGATTGTCGTCGTCCATCGCTCGGACGGCTCCGGCACCACCTTTATCTGGACCGACTACCTTTCGAAGGTCAGCGCGGACTGGAAATCGAAAGTCGGCGCCAACACGTCGGTTGAATGGCCGGCCGGCATCGGCGCCAAGGGCAATGAAGGCGTGGCGAACAACGTCACCAACACCAAGGGCGCCATCGGCTATGTCGAATATGCCTACGCCAGGCAAAACAAGATGACCTCGGTCGCCATGATCAACAAGGACGGCAAGACCGTCGAGCCCAGCGCGGCGGCGTTCCAGGCTGCGGCGGCGAATGCCGATTGGGAAAAGGCGGACCATTACTACGTCATTCTGACCGACCAGCCGGGCGCCGCCTCGTGGCCGATCGCAGGCGCCACCTTCATCCTGATCCACACGCAGCCGCAGGATCCGGCCGCGGCTACCGAAGCGCTGAAGTTCTTCGCCTGGGCCTACAAGAAGGGCGACAAGATGGCCGAAGAACTGGACTACGTTCCGATGCCGGACAAGGTCGTGGCTGCCATCCAGAAGATGTGGGCGGCGGAAATCAAGGACGGCAGCGGGAAGCCGCTGTTCACCGCGTCCAACTGAAGTCGACGGGAGCGGGGAGGCATCGCGTCCCCGCTCTCGCATTCGGAAGCTGATTGGGTTCGGCCGCCGAATTTCCGATTTTCAGTGAGTGCATTGGGAGGTGCAACGTGGTCGACGTGGCGTGGCAGGAGGCCGGGGTGGGCGTGCAGGATGTGGCTGAGCGGGCCAAGGTACTCAACCGGCTCCGGATCGGCGACATCGTCTTCCACCGCATCACGAAGACCGCAGCCGTAGTGGTGCTGATGGTCCTTGGCGGCGTGATCGTGTCGCTGTTTTTGGGCGCGCTGCCGGCGCTGCAGGAATTTGGATTTGGTTTCCTCACGACACAGAGCTGGAACCCGGTTACCGACAAATTCGGAGCTCTGGCGCCGATCTACGGCACGATCGTTACGTCGCTGATCGCCATGCTGATCGCGGTGCCGTTTGGACTGATGATCGCCATGTTCCTCACCGAACTCTGCCCGATGTGGTTGCGCCGTCCTGTCGGCATCGCCATCGAATTGCTGGCGGGCATCCCCAGCATCATCTACGGGATCTGGGGCCTGTTCGTATTTGCGCCCTTCCTGCAGCAATATGTCCAGCCGCCCGTGATCGCGGCCTTCGAAAATGTGCCGGTGCTCTCCACTTTATTCGCGGGGCCGCCTTTCGGCATCGGAATTCTGACCGCGAGCCTGATCCTCGCGATCATGGTATTGCCCTTTATCACGTCGGTTTCACGCGACGTATTCGATGCCGTTCCGCCCGTTCTGAAGGAAGCCGCGTACTGGCTGGGCTGGACCCAGTGGGAAGTCTGGCGTTATGTCGTGCTGCCGTTCACCCGCATCGGCGTTATCGGCGGCGTGATGCTGGGATTGGGTCGGGCGCTCGGCGAAACCATGGCGGTCACTTTCGTCATAGGAAACGCCCACAAAATCTCCGGGTCCCTGCTTGCGCCCGGCACGACGATATCGGCGTCGATCGCGAACGAATTCACCGAGGCCGTCGGCGATCTCTATACGTCGTCGCTGATTGCGCTTGGTCTCATTCTTTTCATCATCACGTTCATCGTTCTCGCGATCGCGCGGTACTTGCTGCTCCGGATCGAGCGGAGGATCGGCTGATGGATGCCTCACTTTACGGCAAGCGTCGCCGCCGCAACGTCATCGCCGCCGTTGCATCCTACGCTGCGACATTCGTAGGTCTCACCTGGCTGGCGCTCATTCTCGGGGTGTTGTTTTGGCACGGATTCGGCGGACTTTCGCTTCGTGTCTTCACTGAAATGACGCCGCCGCCGGGAGCGGCGGGCGGACTTCTCAACGCCATTGCCGGCAGCCTGATCATGACGGGATTGGCGGTTCTGATCGGCGCTCCGATCGGTATCCTCGCCGGAACCTATATGGCCGAATATGGCCGTCATACGCACCTCACCAGCCTGGTTCGTTTCGTCAACGATATCCTGCTCAGTGCGCCGTCGATCGTGGTCGGCCTGTTCATTTATTACGTCATGGTTCGTCCGATGGGCCATTTTTCGGGGATAGCCGGCGCCGTGGTGCTGTCTGTGCTCGTGGTCCCGGTGATGGTTCGAACCACCGAAGACATGCTGACGATGGTGCCCGACACGTTGCGGGAAGCGGCGGCTTCGATCGGCCTGCCGCGGTCGCTGATGATCAGGCAGATCGCCTACCGCGCGGCGAGATCCGGAATTATCACAGGACTGCTGCTCGCCATTGCCCGCATCAGCGGCGAAACCGCGCCGTTGCTGTTTACCGCCCTCAACAACCAGTTTTACAGCACGAATCTGAACGCGCCGATGGCGAGTTTGCCGTCTGTCATATTTCAGTTCGCGCTTAGCCCGTACAAGGACTGGCAGGATCTGGCCTGGACCGGGGCGTTGATCATCACGCTCACGGTGCTGGCCATGAGTATCATGGCGCGCTCGCTGACAGGAACGAGGAAAGCATCGTGAACATCGCAACCGCAAAAACCGCGCCTGTCGCTGCGTCACTTCCGGGGGACGGCTCCGTGCTTAAGGAAAAGATCGCGATCCGAAACCTGAATTTCTATTACGGGGAGTCACGGGCGCTCAAGGATGTCAGCCTTCCGCTTTTTGCGAACAAGGCCACCGCCTTCATCGGCCCGTCGGGCTGCGGCAAGTCCACGCTGCTTCGCGTTCTCAACCGCATGTATGATTTGTATCCCGGTCAGCGTGCCGAAGGCCAGGTACTGTTCGAAGGCAAGGACATCCTCGAACCCGGGCTGGATCTGAATCTGCTGAGGGCCAGGATAGGAATGGTGTTTCAGAAGCCGACGCCATTTCCGATGTCGATCTACGAGAACATCGCCTTTGGAATCCGCCTGTACGAGAAACTGCCGAAGTCTGAAATAGACGGCCGCGTCGAGCAGGCCCTGCAGCGAGGGGCGTTGTGGAGCGAGGTCAAGGATAAACTCAAGGCAAGTGGCCTCAGCCTCTCGGGAGGGCAGCAGCAGCGCCTGTGTATCGCCCGCACCGTCGCCGTGCGCCCGGAAGTGATCTTGTTCGACGAGCCCTGTTCGGCGCTCGATCCGATTTCAACGGCCAAGATCGAAGAGCTGATGGACGAGTTGAAGACCGACTACACCATCGTGATCGTCACCCACAACATGCAGCAGGCGGCACGCGTATCCGACCGCACGGCCTTTATGTACCTTGGTGAACTCATTGAATTCGACGAAACCAACAAGATATTCACGTCGCCGAACGATCGACGCACGCAAGACTACATCACCGGCCGGTTCGGCTAGGGCGCAAAGCGCGGGAGAATTGGAATGCAATCAGACCACACCGCCAAGGCGTTCGACAGCGATCTGCAGGAATTGACCCGGCTGGTTGCGGAAATGGGCGGTCTCGCCGAGCGCATGATCGTCGACTCCGTCGATGCGCTGATCCGCCGCGACGTCGCGCTCGGCCAGCGTGTCGTCGCCGCCGATGCGGAAATCGACAATTTGCAGCGCCTGATCGAGGAGCGTGCGGTATCGACCATCGCGCGGCGTCAGCCGATGGCGGTGGACCTGCGCGAGATCGTCGGCGCGATGCGGGTCGCAACCGATCTCGAGCGGATCGGCGACCTGGCCAAGAACATGGGCAAGCGGGTCGCGGCGCTGGAGAGCGATTTCCAGCCGCTGAAGCTGATCCGCGGCCTCGAGCACATGACCGATCTCGTGCAGTCGCAGGTGAAATCCGTGCTCGACGCCTACGCGGCGCACGATCTGCCGGCGGCGATGACGGTCTGGAAGGGCGACGAGGAAGTCGATGCCATCTGTACCTCGCTGTTCCGCGAACTTCTGACCTATATGATGGAAGATCCGCGCAACATCAGTTTCTGCATCCATCTGATGTTCTGCGCCAAGAACATCGAGCGGATCGGCGATCACGCCACCAATATCGCGGAAACCGTATTCTACATGATCGAAGGCCAGCAGATGCTCGACAAGCGCCCGAAGGGCGACATGACGAGCTTTGCCACGACCGTACCAGGAAACTAAAACACAAGAGAAGGCTATGGACATGAGCGCGCGCATTCTGGTGGTCGAAGACGAGGAAGCGCTTACCACGCTGCTGCGTTACAACCTCGATGCCGAAGGCTATGACGTCGAAACGGTGGGGCGCGGCGATGACGCCGACACCCGTCTGAAGGAGCGTGTTCCCGACCTGATCGTACTCGACTGGATGCTGCCGGGCCTGTCGGGGATCGAACTGTGCCGGCGCCTGCGGGCGCGCCCGGAGACCCGGCAACTGCCCATCATCATGCTGACGGCGCGCGGCGAGGAAAGCGAGCGGGTCAGGGGGCTTGCGACCGGCGCCGACGACTACATCGTCAAGCCGTTCTCGGTGCCGGAATTGCTGGCGCGGGTGCGGGGCCTGTTGCGCCGCGCCAGCCCCGAGCGCCTGGCAACCGTGCTCACCTATGGCGACATCGAACTCGATCGCGAGAAGCGCCGCGTCGCCCGCTCCGGCCGGCCGGTCGATCTCGGTCCGACCGAATACCGGCTGCTGGAATTCTTCCTCGAGCATCCGGGGCGGGTGTTCAGCCGCGAGCAGTTGCTCGACAGCGTATGGGGCCGCGATATCTATATCGACGAGCGCACCGTGGATGTTCACATCGGCCGTTTGCGCAAATTGCTGAATCCCGGCCGCGAGCAGGACCCGATCCGCACCGTCCGCGGCGCCGGTTATGCGCTCGACGATCGCTTCGCCAAGGTGGAATGATTGCCGCTGAGCGTTCCCCGGATGCTGCGCAGCGCGTAAGCGATGCGCTGCTGCTCCGGGGTCCAGACTTTATGCGGTGAGATAGGTCCCGGCTCTGCGGTGCATCGCATGAGCGCTGCACCGCGTCCGGGACACGAGAGCCGATTACCGCGTCGGCTTCGGCGCCTGACGGCGACGGTCGCTCGCCGGCTGATAGGCGATCCGCGAGTGGTGCGCGCAATAGGGCAGGCTGGTCAGCGCCTTGCCGCCGCAAAAGAAGAATTCCGAACTGGAGGGATCGCCGATCGGCCAGTGGCAGGTGGCCTCGTTCAACTCCAGGAGCGACAGCCGCTGGCTCATCGGCACGACGTTGTCATAGGCGACCGGATCCGGCTCCAGTTCGACCTCGAACGCGTGGGCCAGCGCGGTATTGCCGCGCGAGACCGGGCGCGAGACCCGCATCATGTGCTGGGCCGGGCGGGCTTTGCGGGGGCGCGGCGCCGCCGAAGAGGGACTCTTGGCGCGGCCGGAGAGACCCAGCCGGTGGACTTTGCCGATCACGGCATTTCGGGTCACATTTCCGAGTTCTGCCGCAATCTGGCTCGCCGACAGCCCGCCTTCCCAGAGTTTCTTCAGTTGTTCGACGCGATCGTCAGACCAGGTCAATACCGTCATCGCACTCTTTCCTTCGCGTCGCGCCGGCCGATTTTGGGGTAGCGCTGCGATGCCAAAGCTCTAAATTTCCAGTCGGCAGAATCCCTTAGCCCTCGCCGGGCGCGGAAAGCGCGCCCGAACGTTTACGCCGAACATTTGCGACTTACAGGGACAGCACTACCGCACGAGATGTCGTACCCGACAGGGAATAAGCTACAATATGGCGTGACTCCCGCGCAAGAGTCCGCGTGGGTGCATCCACATGTTCCGTCACTTAAAGCTTGCAATGCGATCTTTCCGCGACACCGGAGGTTTACGGGTTGGTCGCCTGGTGACCGGTTGACAGTTATCGCCGTGCGCATAGAATAGTTCCACGTGCCGCCCCGAAAAGGTGGCACGTTTTGTTTTCCGGGACCGGTTGTCGATGCGATGGCGCCAATGCGCGCACCGCGGCCGCTCCTAACCCTCAGTGATTGTCATGACCAAGAGCGCGACGTCGCATCTTCTTCCGGTATTTGCCAGGGTCGATCTCGGTTTCGAGCGCGGCGAGGGCGCGTGGCTGATTGCGACCAACGGCGATCGCTATCTCGATTTCACCTCGGGCGTCGCGGTGAATGCGCTGGGCCACTGCCATCCGCACCTGGTCGCGGCGCTGCAGGAGCAGGCGACCAGACTGTGGCACATGTCGAACCTGTTCAAGAGTCCGGATGGCGAGCGGCTCGCGGCGCGGCTGTGCGAGGCGAGCTTCGCCGACTTCGTGTTTTTCGCCAATTCCGGCGCCGAGGCGATGGAATGCGCGATCAAGATCACGCGCAAATATCACGCCGCCAAAGGCCACCCGGAACGCTACCGGATCATCACCTTCGACGGCGCTTTTCACGGGCGAACGCTGGCGACGCTGGCGGCCACCGGCTCGGCCAAATACCTCGAAGGCTTCGGGCCGCCGATGGACGGTTTCGATCAGGTGCCGCTCGGCGATCTCGATGCCGTCAAGAAAGCGATCGGCCCCCAGACCGCCGGCATCTTGATCGAGCCGCTGCAGGGCGAGGGCGGCGTGCGCGCGGCCCCTCATGCCTTTTTCAGGGCCTTGCGCCAGCTCTGCGACGACAAGGGTCTGCTGTTGATCTTCGACGAGGTACAGACCGGCATGGGCCGCACCGGCGATCTGTTTGCCCACAAGCGCCTCGGCGTCACGCCGGACGTGATGTCGCTGGCGAAGGCGCTCGGCGGCGGCTTTCCGATCGGCGCCTGCCTGGCGACGGCTGACGCCGCGGCCGGCATGACGCCGGGTTCGCACGGCTCGACCTTCGGCGGAAACCCGCTCGCGGTCGCCGTTGCCAATGCGGTGCTGGACGTCATGCTGAAGCCGGGTTTCTTCGAGCACGTGCAGAAGATGTCGCTGCTGCTCAAGCAGAAGCTCGCCTCGGTGGTCGACCGGCACCCCGGCGTGCTGGCCGAAGTCCGCGGCGAAGGGCTCCTGATCGGCCTCAAGGCGGTGGTGCCGTCGGCCGATCTGGTGATGGCGCTGCGCGAGCAAAAGCTGCTCACGGTCGGCGCCGGTGAAAACGTGGTGCGGTTCCTGCCACCGCTGATCGTCACCGAGACCGAGATCGAGGAAGCCGTGCAGCGGCTCGATCGCGCCTGCACAGCGCTCTCCGGCGATCAGTTGAAACGGACGGTGGGGCGATGAGCAACGCATTGCGTCATTTTCTGGATCTGAACGAGCTCCCGACCAGGGAGTTGCGCAACATGCTCGCGGCCAGCGTCGCGATGAAGGCGAAGCTGAAGGCGTCAAAGAACCAGGGTGAGAAGCCGGCACGGCCGCTCGAGGGCAAGACCCTGGCAATGATCTTCGAAAAGCCGTCGACCCGCACAAGGGTTTCGTTCGACGTCGGCATGCGACAGCTCGGTGGCGAGTCCATCATGCTGACGGGGGCGGAAATGCAGCTCGGCCGCGGCGAGACCATCGCCGACACCGCGCGCGTGCTGTCCCGCTACGTCGACGCCATCATGATCCGAATTCTCAACCATGATGCGCTCCTGGAGCTTGCCGCCCACGCCACCGTTCCCGTTATCAACGGGCTGACGCGGCGCTCGCATCCCTGCCAGGTGATGGCGGATCTGATGACGTTCGAGGAGCATCGCGGTCCGATCGAGGGGCGCACCGTGGCGTGGACCGGCGACGACAACAATGTGCTGGCGTCATGGGCGCATGCGGCCGAGCGGTTCAAGTTCAAATTGAACGTCGCGACCCCGCCGCAGCTCGCACCGAACAAGGCGATGCGGGACTGGATCAAGGCGACGCAGGCGCCGATCGTGCTCTGTACCGATCCGGAAGCCGCCGTGCGCGGCGCCGATTGCGTGGTCACCGATACCTGGTTCTCGATGGGCGACAAGGACGGCGAGCACCGCCACAATCTGCTGAAACCCTATCAGGTCAACGCCAGGCTGATGCGGCTTGCGAAGCGTGACGCGCTGTTCATGCATTGCCTGCCCGCCCATCGCGGCGACGAAGTCACCGACGAGGTGATCGACGGCCCGCAATCGGTGGTGTTCGACGAGGCCGAAAATCGCCTGCATGTGCAAAAGGGCATCCTGGCGTGGTGTTTTGAGGCGGTGGCGTAGCGGGCGCGCTTGCAGGCGTTCCCCGGATGCTGCGCAGCGCCTCCAGCGCGTTTACGCGCGTCTTCGACGCGCTATGGCGGTGCGCTGCTGATCCGGGGCGATGCGGCAAACAGAAATGGGTCCCGGCTCTGCGGAGTAGCGTTGCACGCTGCTCCGCGTCCGGGACACGCACTGCCCCCTTTCGTTCCGCACGTTCCGACCCCAGATAAGGCGCCATGACTTCACAAATCCCCGGCATGAAAGCTCAGGACCCCCCGATCCGCGCGCCGTCGGCGGTTCCGGTCGACGACGCGGTGCTGCCGTTCGAGGTTGCCGAACTCGATCTGCGCGGCCGCCTGACCCGTCTCGGTCCCGGGCTCGACGATCTCCTGGCCAAGCACGATTATCCGCCCCCCGTCGGCAGGCTGCTCGGCGAGGCGGTCGTGCTCACGACGTTGCTGGGCTCGTCCCTGAAATTCGATGGCCGTTTCATCCTGCAGACGCAGACCGACGGCCCGGTGTCGTTTCTGATAGTGGATTTCCAGGCGCCGGACCGTCTGCGCGCCTATGCGCGCTTCGATGCCGGCCGGCTCAAGGACGGCCAGGATTCCGGCGCGCTGCTCGGCAAGGGTCATCTTGCCATGACCATCGATCAGGGGCCGGACATGAGCCGCTATCAGGGCCTGGTGGCGCTGGATGGCGGCAGCCTGGAGGACGCCGCGCATGAATATTTCCTACGCTCGGAACAGATCCCGACGCGTGTGCGACTGGCGGTCGGCGAGGAATGGCGCGGCGGCGACGGCGGCCCCAGGCATCGCTGGCGCGCCGGCGGCCTGTTGCTGCAGTTTCTTCCCAAGGCGCCGGAGCGGGCGCGGCAGCCCGATTTGCATCCGGGCGACGCGCCGGAGGGCGTCGTTGCCCACACGATCGCGGAAGACGATGCCTGGATCGAAGGTCAGTCGCTGATCTCGACGGTCGCCGATGTCGAATTGATCGATCCCGATCTGTCGGGCGAGCGGCTGCTCTATCGGCTGTTTCACGAGCGCGGCGTCCGGGTGTTTGCGCCGCTTCCCGTGCGCGCGCAATGCTCCTGTTCGCGCGACGCGGTATCCTCGATGCTGAAGAGCTTTGCGCCCGACGACCGCGCCGCCATGGTCAAGGACGGCAAGGTGGTGGTGACCTGCGAGTTCTGCTCGTCGGTCTATCAATTCACGCCGCACGAAGCGGGCGTGGAGTAAAGGCGGCCTTCAGAGCGGAATGCGGGTTGGGCGGCCGGTTCGGGCGCCGCAACCTTTATCACGACTTCGGGCTCGTTGGCTCCGCTCCCGCCAGCCGTTCAAGCGGCGCTTCGAGTCTGCTGGCGGGCGCGTCGATTGCCTACACCGTCGATCTCGCCGGATTTCAGGTCTCCCCCACGGTCATCGCCTCTTACACGCATATGTCGTTCGACGGCACCAATCTGCTCTCACCGCAGGGATTTAACCTCGGCGTGCCAAGCCAGTGGACCGACCGTCTGCGCCTGACGGCCGGTCCGACGCTGACACGTTCATTCAAGGCGGATCGCGGGCTCAAGATCGTTGCGAGCCTCTCCGCCGGGTATCTTCATGAAACGGGTCCAGTGACCCTCGGCGCGCAGCTGTTCGGGTTCCCCACGCTCGCGCAGTCCGCGCCGGCCGGCCAGGATGGCGCCTTTGCCGAGGTTGGCGTGAATGCGCTGTTCTCGCAATCGGTGACGGCCTTCGTACGTTGGCGCGGCGAGGCCCGGGCGCAGTTTCGAAGCAATCTGATTGCCGGCGGAATGACCGCGACGTTCTGAAGCGAAACGCGGCGCCGTCTTTCCGCCGAGCGGGAGTCACAAGGGCCCAGTTTGCTTCAGCGTCGGCGCAATCGATCCTTCACTTCACAAGCCGCTTGCGGATCGCCAGTAATTCCCGGCGGCGCTTTGCGCTCGTCCTGGGATAAGTCATTTTGAGTTCCTCGAACGTATCGAGGACGATCCGGGACACGATCAGACGGGCATTTTCCTTGTCGTCGGCGGGCACGACATACCAGGGGGAATGGTCTGTGCTGGTTGCGCCGAGGCATTGCTCGTAGGCCTTCATGTAATGCTTCCAGAATTTCCGCTCCTCGATATCTGCGTTGCTGAACTTCCAGTTCTTCTCCGGCTCGTCGATGCGCGCCAGAAAGCGCTTCCGCTGCTCCTCCTTCGAGAGGTGGAGAAAGAACTTGATGATGCGGGTGCCGTTGGTGTGAAGGTGTTTTTCAAGATCCACAATCGAACGATACCGTCTGTGCCAGACCGCCTTGTTGTCGTGGGGAGCATCAGGGATCCCTTCGCCGAGCAGAATTTCGGGATGCACGCGGGCAACCAGGACCTCCTCGTAAT
>JBAVEE010000085.1:0-5308 GCA_049587575.1 Bradyrhizobium sp. | reverse complement strand
GAGCCGATCTGGCGCGCGATCTCAAAACGCAGCGTCATTTGCCCGGGCCCGTTCCAGGACGCCGATGTCATCGCATAGCCATCGGGCGTCTCGTGGTTGAACAATCCTTCGCCGAGACGGTTCAGCCAGTTCTGGACCGGCTGGGTATTGAGGATCACCTTGTCGTCATAGGCGAGCCGAACGGCGGAGAGCACGTAGTGCACGGGATCCTTGAATTTGACCCCGGGCTTCAGGGAGGCGGTGAATTCCGGCGCGTGCACCATCGTCGAAAGCACCGCGGCGATATCGCCGTCGGTCGACTTGAAGGTTTGCGCCATCTTCTGCACGAGCGTATCCGGCGGATTATCGGATACGAAATAGGTCGCGATCTGCTTCGACAAATGCCCAGCCGTCGCCGGATGACGAGCGAGAAGATCGATCGCCTCGTCGACTTCCACCAATCCCCGTCCCTTGATCGGGTGCCCAAGGAACGTCTTGTCGCCATAGTCATGCCGGGCCGGGTTGAATTCGAACGCACCCTCGCGCACGAGCTGCGATTGAAGCTCCGGCTTGAGCTTGGGATCTTCCGGCTTCAGATCGATACCGACGCCGGTCAGGATGCGGGCCAACGCCTCGACATCGGTCTGGGTGTACCCGGCGCCGACCCCCATGGTGTGCAATTCCATGATCTCGCGGGCGTAGTTCTCGTTAAGATGCCCGGCGGCGTTATCGGTATTGTCGAGATAGCGCAGCATGGCCGGATGATGCAGCGTGGCGACGAGCAGATCGCGGAATTTGCCGAGCGCGTGGGCGCGAATGGCGCGGTCCTCATAGTCGCCGACCAGGATGCGGATGTTGGCCTTGTGTTGATGCACGTTGAAATGATTGAACCAGAACCAGCTCATGCGCTCGCGCAACTGGTCCGGCGCATAGAGCGCGCGCAGGATGGTGCGGGAAGCGGCCTGTTTCGCCCTGTCGTTCATGGCCTGCTGATAGACTTGCTGGGCTGCCTTTTTCTGGTCGGGATCGGCGACCTGATTGGCGCTCCTTGCCTGCGCATCGAACGCCACCGCGATATCGAACGGAGACTTGTGCACGTCAGGCATCGCCTCGATCTGCAATCGGATGCCGTCGGGCAATCCGGTATGGAGGGCCGGATGCAGCTGCTCGTCAAGCCAGCGCGCGGTGCCGACCGCCTGCAGATGCGCGGCACTCGAGGCATTGATTCCCCAGGTCAGGCGATCCAGCAGAATCATGTCGTGCGGGGCCAGTTCGGCGGCACGGGCGGCGGGGCAAAGCATTCCGGCGGCCATGGCAAGCGCGGCGCAGCCAAGGGAACGTCCGGCACGGCACGGTGAATTGGCCGGCCTGCCGCGGCGGGAATTTTGGGGGACGTTCGGTTCCATCGAATTTCGCCGGTCGGGCAACCCTTCGGTGGCGCAACGCTTGCGCATCGCACTCCGCGACCAACAATCTGGCGCGCCGCGCATGAATAGGTTCTGAATAAAACATATAGAATAACGGCGGGAAGTTGCTTCCCGCCATTGCAGAGCGATGACGGCTGGAGGCCGCTATCAGCGCAGCAGCCTGAAGGCGCGCTCGTCGTAGAGCGCGCCGCTCATCGGCTGCAACTCCTGCCGGAAGGCCGCCGCGGTCTTGCTCGAGATCCAGGCGTTCTTGTCCGCCAGCGAGTCCCAGCTTTCAACCACGGTGAAATGATTCTTGCGGCTGATCTGGACCAGATCGTCGAACCGGCGATTGCCCCTGGCTTTCCTGCCCTCCTCGACAAAGCTCTTCACTTTGGCGGTGCCGGGCTCCGTTTGCGTCGGGATGACATCGACGTGGGTCAGGATCATGACCGGATCGCCCGATGGCGGCATTGACGGGCCGACCGAAAGGGCGGTGTGAATGCGCTCGTCATAGGCCGCGCTTTGCAGGGGGGTGAGGGCCGCGCGAAACCTGGTCGCGGGGTCGGTCGCGGCAAAAGCCTGCTTTGCGTCGAGCGACTGCCACTGCTCGATGAGAGCGAAGTGGTGGGAATCGGAAATGCGCTGAAGCGCGTCAATTTGCATGGCACCGGAAGCTTTCCTCGCTTCGCTGGCGTAGGCGAGAATCAACTTCTTCGCCTCGGGCGCCGCGCTCGGCGCAACTTCCGTATAGGTCACGATATAGACGGGCTGGGCTGCGTCCTGCGCCAGCGCCGTTCGGCCGGCAGAGAAAAGGCCGGCCGTGATCACAACAGCCGCCATGAAATAGCGATGCATTTGGGATTTCCTCCGGAAAAGGCGGATGGAACCTCATTTGAGGTCTCCTTTTATTGGCGGTCCCTCCGCAGTCCGTGGTGCATGCGGGGTTTTTTGACGCCAGGGCGTGGGCCGCAGGTCGACACGTTTCGGTTCGGCATCTTGATCGCACCCAGGGCGTCCGCGTCAAGCGTCACGTCCGCGAGCAAGAGCCCATCCGGATCGAGAAGGCTAGGCCATCGTGCCGGCCGCGACGAAATGGAGGGAAAACTGCGCGCCGCCCCCGACCCTGTTCCGCACGTCAATCGTCGCACCGTGCAATTCGGCGATGCGCTGCACGATGGAGAGACCAAGTCCGGTACTTCCCTGCTGGTTGCGATCGCGCCGCCAGAAGCGCTGGAAGATAAGCTCCCGCTCCTCGTTCGAAATTCCGGGACCGTGATCCAGCACGGTCACCGTGCCATTCTCCTCGACGACGAACTCGACAACCGTATCCTTTGGTGCGTGCTTGATGGCGTTCTCGGCGAGATTGCGGATCGCGCGCTTCATCATTTCGGCATTGCCCCTGACCCATACCGGCGTGGTGGCGCCAAGCAGCGCGATTTCCCTGCCCTGCTCAAGCGCCAGCGGCGCGATGAACCCGGCGACCTCGGCGCAGGCGGCTTGCAGATCGGCCACTTCCGAAGGGTCGATCGCGAACGCCTCCAGTTCGGCGATATCGAGCAGTTGACCGACCACGCGGCTCATCGCCTCGATGTCCAGATGCAGCGCCTTGGCGACGCGCGGGTCGTCGAGCGTTTCCACGCGCGTGCGTAAAATGCTCAGCGGCGTGCGCAACTCGTGGGCGGCGTCGGCGGTGAATTCGCGCTGAACCCGGAATCCCTCATCAAGCCGGTCGAGCGCCTTGTTGATCGCCGCGACCAGCGGCCGCACCTCGCTTGGAATTTCGTCGAGCGGCAACCTGATATCGGTGCGGGCGGGCCCGATCTCCCGGGCAATTTCCGAAGCCTGCCGCAGCGGCTGCAGCGCGCGGCGGAAGATCGCGATATCCGTGACCAGCAGCACCAGCAGGATCGGAAGCGTTATCCAGCCCACATGCTTGAAAAAGTCCTCGACGATGTCGTCGATCAGGACGTCGCTGTTGGCGAGGTCCTCCGCCGCCTGGATCCACACCGTTCTGTCGCCGACGGCCCGGCGAATGCTTGCCCCGGAGATGGCCGCACCTCCTTTGCGGGTTTCCAGAAACTGAACGGCGGCGGCATGCGGATCCGCAGGAAATACCGCCTCCATATCCTTCAGCGAAGAGAACAGGGTTTTCCCCGTTCCATCGACCACGGCATAGGAATATCGCCCATAGGGCTGGGAATAGAGGCCCTGAAGGTTGGGAGGAAGTTCAAGGGAGAGGCTGCCATCGGCCTGCGGGACAAGATGATGGGCGACCGACGCGGCCTGCTCTTCCATCGCGTCGTTGTGGATGTTGTTGGTCGCCGAATTCAACAGCCACGACAGCGCCAGCGACATCAGAATGGACGTGATCGCCACCGCAATCACGTGCAGGATCACGATGCGTGAGATGATCGACTTAAACCGGATCACGCTTTTCCTCGGCAATGAGATATCCGACGCCGCGGATGGTGTGGATCTGCACCTTGGCGCCCTTGTCGGAAAGCTGCTTGCGCAGACGATGGACATAAACCTCGACGGCATTCGAGGCGACGTCGCCGGAAAGCCCGAAGATGTGATCCTCGACCTGCTTCTTCGAAACCACGCGCCCCTTGCTGCGCATCAGAAGTTCGAGCACCGCGGTTTCGCGTGACGACAGCATCTGCGGCTGGTCGTCGATCGACGCCTGACGGTTGCGCAGATCGAACTCCAGATTGGCGATATGAAGCGAACTGCCGAGCTGCTGACCGGGCCTGCGCAACTGCGCTTCCAGCCGGGCGACCAGCTCCTCCAGCGCGAACGGCTTGACCAGATAGTCGTCGGCGCCGCTGCGCAAACCGCTGACCCGATCCTGCAATCCACCGCGCGCGGTCAGCACCAGCACCGGGGTCGGATCCTTGCGGTGCCTGAGCTCCCGCAGGATCGACAGCCCGTCGCCGTCGGGCAGGCCGAGATCGAGGATCACGGCGGCGTAGGTCGTCGTCATCAGGGCGGCGCGGGCCTCCGCGGCGGTGGCCAGCAGGTCGGTCTCGTAGCCAGCCGTCGCCAGGCCCTTGGCGAGCAACTGGGACAGCAGCGCGTTGTCCTCGACAACCAGCAATCGCATGGGCGGCCAACCACCGACGGTTCGGATTTCTCCAGACCAGCTTTGAGGCCTTTTGCTGCGATCGACAAGTTCGGAAAAGGTTAACCTGCGTTCCGCTGTAAGGTTGGCGTAAGCCGGCCTCGCCCCATTGGCCTGACCCGGCTTCCGCGAAACCGGCTTGGCTACCTCGCCAGA
Organism: Bradyrhizobium sp.; assembly: GCA_049587575.1. GTDB lineage: Bacteria > Pseudomonadota > Alphaproteobacteria > Rhizobiales > Xanthobacteraceae > Bradyrhizobium. The sequence continues at coordinate 643 of JBAVEE010000085.1, read as the reverse complement.
TACTTGCGCAACACTTCCGTCAACCGGTCGGGGCTGGTCTGCGGCGGCATGAAACCGAGATACTCGCCATCGCGGCCGATCAAATAGATGACGCCGGCATGGTCGATCGAATATTCCCCGCTGCGCTCAATCGGCACTTTCGCGTAAAACGCCTTGTAGGCATTGGCGACCTTTCGAATCTCCTCCGGTGAGCCGGTCAGGCCGACAAGACTGTGATGGAAGGCCGCGACATAGTCGGCGAGCCCCTTGGTGTCGCGCTCCGGATCGACCGTGATGAATACCGGCTGGATGCCTTCGGCCGCGGGGCCCAGCGCATCCAGCGCCTGGGTGATCGCCATCAAGTCGGCCGGGCACACGTCGGGGCAATAGGTGTAGCCGAAATACACGATCATCAGCTTGCCGCGGAATTCGCTGTCGCTGCGCGTGCGGCCGGTCTGGTCGGTCAGCGTGAACGGCCCGCCGACCGTTCCGCGACCATACATCAGATCGTCCATCATCTGCTCGGCTGACGGCTGTTCTTCCGCCGCCGCCACGCCGCTACCCAACAAGGACGCGATGACAATCAGCGCGCACGCCCTTGAACCCGCCATGGCTGCGTTCCAGGATCAGATGCCGAAAGTGATGCGGGTGCCCGTGGTCGTCG
>JBAVEE010000084.1:0-3493 GCA_049587575.1 Bradyrhizobium sp. | reverse complement strand
CCGGCAAGCTGTCGCATGACGACCTGAGCAGATACAATCAGGTGCAGAAGCTGCTCTATGCCGGCATCATCATCGTCGGCGTCCTCATCGTGCTGTCCGGATTGTCGATCTGGAAGCCCGTACAGTTGCAGTGGCTGACGGCGCTGTTCGGCGGATATGACGTTGCGCGCTACGTCCACTTTATTTGCATGTCGGCGATTGTCGCGTTCCTGGTGGTTCACGTCGCCCTGGCGGTGCTGGTGCCGAAAAGCCTGCGCGCCATGGTCATCGGCCGCTGAAAATTCGAGGGAGGATATCATGGGCAGACTTCGCAGGCTTCTGATCCCGGGCGTCGACAAGCAATTGCTGGTCCGGGACGCCACCAGGGCGATGCCGGATCTGGTGCGCCGGCGCTTCATCGCCGGCGGCGCAAGCTTTGGCGCGTTGACGCTTCTGACCGGCTGCGACGTCTCGGACAGTTTTTCCGCCGAAGATATGCTGAAGAAGGTCTCCAAGTTCAACGACGGCGTGCAGGCCTTTATCTTCAATCCCGACGTGCTGGCGCCGACCTTTCCGGAAAGCGCAATCACGAAACCGTTCCCGTTCAACGCCTATTACGAACTCGACGACGCACCCGAGATCGACGGCAAGGACTGGAAGTTCGAGGTGCGGGGCCTCGTCGACAACAAGAAATCATGGACGCTGGAAGAGCTCTACAAGCTGCCGCAGGTCAAGCAGGTGACGCGCCACATCTGCGTCGAGGGCTGGAGCGCGATCGGGAGCTGGACCGGGACGCCGTTGCGCGATTTCCTCAAACTGGTCGGCGCCGATACGCGCGCGAAATACTGTTGGTTCCAGTGCGCGGACAAGGACGGCTACAACTCACCGCTGGATATGCACACCGCGCTGCATCCGCAGACCCAGATGACGTTCAAGTTCGGCGACGAAATCCTCCCCCGCGCCTATGGCTTCCCGATGAAGATCAGGGTGCCGACCAAGCTCGGTTTCAAGAATCCGAAATACGTGACGTCGATGGAAGTCACCAACGACTACAAGGGCGGCTACTGGGAAGACCAGGGATATAATTCGTTCAGCGGGAGTTGAATCGGGGACAGCGAATGGCGAGTGGCGAGGAGGTAGAATATTTCCCGGTCATATTCGCTGTTCGCTATTCGCGGCGCCCATCGCGCGGCCGAGGAGCAGTTGTCCGATGCGGGGAAAGTTTTCGCTGAAACGCCGCGGCGATGGCGCCCAGCGCCAGCATCGCCGCCGAGGCGTTCAAGGCATAGGACAGGCTGCCAAACGCGTCGGTGATGGCGCCGACCGCGGTCGGCCCCAATGTCTGGCCTATCCCGAATGAGATGGTCATCGCCGCAATTCCCTTCGGCCATGCGGCCAGCGGATAGTTGAAACGCACGAAAGCGGTGGTCGATCCCACGACCGCAAAGAAGGAGACCCCGAACACCAGCGCCGACACGGTGAGCAAAAGCGCGGAATGCCCGAACAGCGGCAGCGCCGCGCCCAATGCGTTGACGCCGAGGATGATCGCGGTAGAGAGGCCGCCGCTGTCGCGCGCCAGCACCCGGCGCCATAGCCACGGCGTTGCGAACGCGCTGGCGCCGATCAGGCACCAGAACGCGCTTTGCGCCACCGCGCCGCCACCGGCGTCGCGGACATAGGCGATCATGAAGGTCATGTAGGCGATGTATCCCGCGCCGAACAGAAAATAGCCGGCGAGATAGATCAGTACCGGCCGAAGCGCGAATTCGGCTTGTGTTCTGGTGGCCATGCCGGCTCGGGTATCGAGCGGCGCCAGCAGCAGCGGAGCGGTCAGGAGAATCGCAAGCAGCGTCATTGCCCACCACACGATCCACCACGATCCGGGGCCGAAAGCCTGCAGCACGAAGGGCGCGACCAGCCCCGAGGCCAGAATGCCGAGCCCGGGCCCGGCGTAGAACAGGCTGAGCAGAAAATTCGCCCGCGCCGGCTGGCTTTGGGCGATCGTTGCCGCCAGCGCGGCCCCGGCGACGAAGGCAGCCGCAGCCCCGAACCCTGCGAGCAGCCGCGCCAGGCTCAAAACGACAAAATTTCCGGACAGCGCGCAGAGCGCCAGCGACACCAGGCTGGCCAGGGTTCCCCAGCGCACCGCGGCGGACAGCCCGAAGCGCTTGATGAGTTTCGACGCCATCAGGGCGCCGGCAAGATAGCCCGCGGCATTGATGGTGTTCATGAAGCCGGCGGCGGAATAGGACCAGCCCAGCGTATCGCGCATGTCCGGCAGCACCAGCGAATAGGCGAAGCGGCCGATGCCGAGACCGACCGTGGGGGCCAGCGAGAGGATGAGGATCAGCCGCGCGGGATGCGCGGGTGGCTGGGAAAGGTCGGGGGTTTTCACGGGCGTTCTCCGGCAGGGAGTCTATAACTGGCAGGCCCAGCCGCGATTGCACAGCCGCGCGGCGGCAATGGTGTCTTGCCATTGGCGCAACACCGCTTTAGCACTCCGCGCGCAGCGAAATTGGCCGTCATGCCCGGGCTTGTCCCGGGCATCCACGTCTTTCTTTTTCGCCGCGAACAAGACGTGGATGGCCGGGACGAGCCCGGCCATGACGAGTTGAACGAGGAAACGATCATGGCGACCCATAAACTGCTGCTTCTCCCCGGCGACGGCATCGGCCCCGAAGTGATGGCGGAGGTGAAGCGCCTGATCGACTGGCTCAACGCGCAAGGCATCGCCCATTTTGCGACCGAGCAGGGCCTGGTCGGCGGCGCCGCCTATGACGCGAGCAAGCAAAGCATCACCGATGCGACCACGGCCCAGGCGGCAGCGGCCGACGCCGTGATCTTCGGCGCGGTCGGCGGCCCGAAATGGGACAACGTCCCCTATGAGGCGCGCCCCGAGGCCGGGCTGTTGCGGCTGCGCAAGGATCTCGGCCTGTTCGCGAACCTGCGGCCCGCGGTCTGCTATCCCGCGCTGGCGGATGCCTCGAGCCTGAAGCGCGAGGTGGTCGAGGGTCTCGACATCATGATCGTGCGCGAGCTCACCGGCGGGGTTTATTTCGGCGAACCCAAGACCATCACCGATCTCGGCAACGGCCAGAAGCGCGCCATCGATACGCAAGTCTATGACACCTACGAGATCGAGCGCATCGCCCGCGTCGCGTTCGACCTGGCGCGCAAGCGCCGCAACAAGGTGACCTCGATGGAAAAGCGCAACGTGATGAAATCCGGCGTGCTCTGGAACGAGGTCGTCACGCAAGTGCATGCGCGCGAATACAAGGATGTCCAGCTCGAGCACCAGCTCGCCGACTCCGGCGGCATGAATCTGGTGAAATGGCCGAAGCAGTTCGACGTCATCGTGACCGACAATCTGTTCGGCGACATGCTGTCGGATATCGCGGCGATGCTGACGGGCTCGCTCGGCATGCTGCCGTCGGCCTCGCTCGGCGAGGTCGACGTCAAGACCAAAAAGCGCAGAGCGCTGTTTGAGCCGGTGCACGGCTCGGCGCCCGATATC
>JBAVEE010000083.1:0-2650 GCA_049587575.1 Bradyrhizobium sp. | reverse complement strand
ACAAGAGCGGCTGAGGGACAGCACATCCGCCGTCAAGGACTGGACGACTTGCCAACCGGATTGCTACGATGGCTTCGTATCCCGGAAGACAGTCGGTATATTCCTGGGGCTCGAGGCGGGCGGATTCCAAATTGTCGAGAATGCCTGGTCGCAATATTTTGACAGCTGCCGCGGTCAACGGCGGCCATCAAGCCCGTGGCAGACTGCGGTCCCGCGGCTCGCGCCGGCGCACGGACTGATATTTGTGGCAAGCCATTTTCGATCCGAGATCGGCGGACTGCGGGCCATTGCCGTCATCAGCGTTGTGCTGTTTCACCTCAAGGTCAGCGGCTTCGAAGGCGGGTTCGTCGGTGTCGATGTGTTCTTCGTTATTTCCGGCTATCTTATCAGCCGCAATATCTTGCGCGACTTGGAGGTTGGCCGGTTCTCGTTTGGCGATTTTTATGTGCGCCGAACACGGCGCATCTATCCCGCTTTGATCTTCACGGTCGTGGCCACCTATCTTGCCGGCGCCCTTTGGTGCGCGCCGGACATGTTTCATGATCTGGCAAAGGAAGCGACACATGCGCTTCTGTCGATCTCCAATATCCAATACTGGCGGGAATCCTATCGGTATTTTGCGCCGAACTCCGACGAGCTGGCGCTGTTGCATTGCTGGTCGCTGTCGCTGGAGGAACAATTTTACCTGGTCTGGCCGGTTTTCCTGGTTCTGGCGCGGAAATCGGGACGCACATTTCAAATCATCCTGGCTGCGGCGGTTGCCTCGTTCGTCCTTTCAGTCCTCGTCGCAAAAGCGGATCCGCTCGCAGCGTTTTTTCTGATGCCTTTTCGAATCTTCGAATTCGGAATCGGAGCGCTTGTGCTTTTTCTGGAGACACGATTTCGCATCGGCAAGGCTGTCGCCGAAGCTATTTCGGCAGCCGGCCTGCTCGGCGTCGTTGCGAGCGTGCTTTTGTTCAGGTCGGACATGCCGCATCTGGATGTGGCATATCTGCTGCCTTGCATCGGAGCCGCGGCAACGATCTGGGCCGGCGACAAGACCCGGGCAGCCGGGATTATCACCGGTCGTGCGATGCTCGGCATAGGGGCCATTTCCTACTCGCTCTATCTTTGCCATTGGCCGATTATCTTCTTCGCGCGATTCATTTTTGGCGACGCGGCCAATAGCTGGTCCGGGATTTTGACGATGGTGGTCGTGATGATCGCCGTCGCCACCGCCATGAACTTGCTGATCGAGCGTCGGTTCATCCAATCCTCCGAGGCTCCGCTGCCGAGTTTCCTGAAGAACGCGGCCGCGTTCTGGTCGGTGGTGCTGGTGCTGGTGGCGATCACGCACGCGACATTCCTGTCAAAGGGGTTCGCGTGGCGGCTGCCGGAAGCTCAAGCGGAGATGGCTCATCAGCAGGACTTTCCATCCGGTAGAGACCTGGTTCCTGTCAACGGGCCGGTTGGCGTCGAGTTGGTGGGCGACTCCCTGGCAACTCAATACCTGGCCGGCCTGTCTCCTGTTTTGAGCCAGCTCGGCATTCGGTTGGACGCCCTGGGCGGCGCCGGCTGCCCGATTCTCGATGGAGTCGCGCTGAAGGCGTTGCGGCGAGAGGAGTGCATTCTGGCGCGCGACAAGGCACTGAAGCGTTTGAGCGAGACAAGCCTGCCCGTCATCTTTGTCCAGAAGTGGGGATTTTACGACGACTCGACGATCGACTACGAATTCGCCCCTGAAGAGAATTTGTCTTCCGGCAAGGGAGCTTTCACAAAGCTTCAGCTAGCCGTCGAGCGAACGCTCCAGGAAATTGTCGCCCATGGACATCGTGTCCTGCTGATCGGCGATCAGGTCTACGCCGGCTGCGCCATCAATCGTCCACGCTTGTTGCAAGGGCCGCTGCCGCACGCGCCCCAGCCGCCGTGCCCCGCAAGACCGCGAGAAGTGGCGAAACAATCTTCCGCCTCAATCGACCGGATGCTCTCGCGCATTCAAGCCAGGTGGCCCGACAAGGTCGAGTTGCTGCGGCCGGAGGATTATTTTTGTGACAGGCATTGCCCGGTCGTCAAAGATGGCGTCTGGCTTTATTTTGATAATGTCCATTTCACAGTCGCCGGATCAAAATACATGGTCACGCGAGCGGCGGATGTCTTCCGTAAATTTCTTTCGCAACGCTAGATTCGCACGGGCCGCGTCGGTGCGCTCCCGCGGAACCCCCGCCGCTGCCCGCGCCAAATTGGTTTAAGGTTCGCTAACGCGATCGCTCAATTGCGGGCGCGCCCGCGATCCGAACCTTAGAATTTCAGGCGTATGAAAGGCTCCATGCAACCAAACGACGGGGGCCGAAATGACTGTCGAAATCATCGTATTTCCTGGGCTGGTTTTCCTCGCGGCCACGCTGGCCGCCAGGCTCTGCGAGCGCCGCAGCGACGTTTTGTATGGGCCGTATATCCAGGGCCGAAAGCGCCCTTTCGCTGACTTGCGGGATCGGCTTGAAGAGGCGGTGGCGTCGAGTGGCCTGCCGCAGGGCTTCGGGCGGTTCGCCTTCAAGGTCGGAACCGTCAGCTATTTTGCTGCGGCGATCATTGGCTGAATGGCGGCAAATGAACCTCGATCAGCATCATTGTCAGCCGCGGCCCGGGCTAAAGGTCATCTGCGAGGCCTGCG
>JBAVEE010000082.1:0-2999 GCA_049587575.1 Bradyrhizobium sp. | reverse complement strand
GGCAAGACCCGCGTCGCGCAGGGCATCGCGCAGGGTGCGGCCGCCGCTGTCGCGCGCGGCGTCGATGTCCGCGTCGGTGACGGCGCCGACATAGGATCTGCTGCCGAGGAAAGAACCGAAATGCCCTTCCTCGTCGCTCCATGCCGCGACTTCAACGGCGCCATCGGTGTTCGGGTCGAGGTTGAGAATTCGGGCGGCTTCCAGCGCATAAACGACGCCAAGCGGCCCATCGAGCCAGCCGGCATAATTCTGGCTTTCGAGATGCGAGCCGGCCAGCAGTTTCGGCCCGGGTTTTGCGCTTGTGCCGAGCACATTGCCGATGCCGTCGATTGCGGCGGTGAGGTTCGCCTCGGGCAAATGCTGCGCCAGCCATTCCACCGAGCGCATGTGCGGCTCCGAGTAGGTCGGCTTGTGAACGCCGGTCTTGTAGGCGCCGATGCGGCGGAGTGCATGGAGATCCGCAAGCACCCGTTCGCCGTCGGCGCGCGTCCGGGTATTGTCAGGCATGAAGCGTAACCTCAGGCATTCGGCGGGATTGCCAACCGGCTGACTTAAGTCCTGCAAAACCGGCGAATGTCAGAACAGCCGTTTGTGCCCAGGCCCAGCGCTTGGCAGCGCTTCGTGGAGTTGCTGATTTCAGCCGGCAGATGACTTATCTTGAGCAGAATCCGGCTAATCGTAGTAGCCCTTCAGTCCCCCGGCGAGGGCACCGTATTGCGCGCAAATATTGGCGTCGCCCGTTCCCGAATAGGAGTCGATGACGTCGCCCGCCATGACGACCTGGACCTGGCATCCGGCAAGAGGGTTACCCTCGAGCCATGTGTAAACCTTTTGTCCCGCAATCGTTTCCGTCTGATTTGGCGGCCAGCCAAGCTTGCCGGTGACGGCGCTAAGCGGTTGCCCCTTGTAGTTGGGCCCTCCCAGATTGAGGGCGCCGGCCGAGCAACCGGCCAGGGCCAGGGTCGAGGCCGCCAGGATTGCCAGATTGCGCATTCTTCCGATCTCCCCGAAAGCCTCACCCAAACCGAGCGGGTTTGCCACTTGGCCAACCCCATCTGAATTCGCGGCCATTTGAGCCGATGGCGCTCCCTAGCGGAATCGAACCGCTCTCTCCACCGTGAAAGGGTGGCGTCCTAACCGATAGACGAAGGGAGCGAGAACGCCTGCTTCGCCGCGACCGATCCGGCCGCGGCATCGCCGCTTCGCTTTGGACCCAAGACAAATATACCCGGCAAATCAACGCCTTGAGGTCGCGCTGACGCCGCGCCGCCAGCGACCATGGTGATGCGGTCCGACTTGCGGCGGGCGAACGTATAGTGGCGTTTGCTCGCCCGGGCAAGTCGCGCGGAAGCCGGTTTTACCGGTACCATGGCAGGCGGGCGGCGACGTCGGCGCGATCATATTCTGGGGGAATCGCAACGGTTTCTAAAGCCCCCGTGGGCTAGGGGAGGAGCCGGGAATGTTTTCTGCCGAAAGCAAGCAATGGCCGCAGCCAGCAAGAAGCGCGACGCGCGCAAGTCGGTGCACCAGGCGGGGTGGATCACCCTGGATGGCGGCTTCGCGGCGCGTCCGTGCATGGTGCACGATCTGTCCTCGACCGGTGCGAAGATCACGGTAGAGGATGCCAGCGTGCTGGCGGGCAATTTGCGGCTCGCATTCTCGCGCGACGCAAAAACAGGCCGGAGCTGCGAAGTGGTGTGGCGTCGCGGAAAATCGTGCGGCGTCAAGTTCGTCAAGTAGCGGCCGGCAGATTTCGGCGGCTCGATCCAGCATTGCTGTCGCGATGGACCGCGCTGCGCCGATCGGGCCGGCCGATCGACCAGCGCTCTCACGACATCGGCGGCGCGATGAACTCGACAAATCCCGGCCGGCCGCCGAATTGCGCGAACCAGCGCTCCAGATGGGCGAACTTCGGTTTGCTGATGCCCTCGACGCCGAACCAGCGCCTGGCATAGGCGCCGAGCGCGATATCGGCCAGCGTAGGCCCGTCGCCTTCGATGAATCGCCGGCCCGCCAATTGCGCGTCGACGATGCGCCATTGCGCGGCCGCGGCGTCGGCATCCTTCTGTATCGCGGCCATGTCCCGCTGTTCGGCCGGGGTTCGCACCAGCGCCCAGAACACCGGACGATCGACCGGCTGCAACGTCGAGAGCGTCCAGTCGAGCCAGCGGTCGACGCCGGCGCGCAGTTTCGGCGCCTGCGGATAGAGCGGCGATTGCGGCCGGTAGGCGCGGACCAGATAGCGCATGATCGAATTGGATTCCCACAGCACGAAATCGCCGTCCACCAGGGTCGGCACCCGCCCGTTGGGATTCATCGCAAGATATTCAGGCTCGCGGTTCTTGCCGAACGCCATGCCGGCATCGATCCGGTCATAGGCGAGATCGAGCTCGCGCAGGCACCAAAGCACTTTCTGGACATTGACCGAATTGGGCCGGCCCCAGATCGTGAGCTGACCCTGATTGTCGTTCGACACGATATTTCGCTCCCGACGATTACGCCCTCGGGGTGATATCGGAATTTTCGAAAAAAAGCGCGTCCTTCATCGCCACGGCCGAAGGCCGCTCGGCGGCGTTGCACGAAAAATCAGGCTCCGCCGCCGGCGGAGCCTGATTTACGCGAGCTAATGATGACAGCCTGGCGTCAGCGGCCGAAGAACAACCACAATAAAATGATCACCGGAATCGGCACGCCCAACAGCCAAAGCAAAATTCCGCGTCCCATTATCGCCTCCATGAATTCCTCAGATGAATTCAAGAACGCGAAAGAAGGGCGACAGGTTCCAGCATCCCCCGCGAAACCGGAAGTTCAGGCGGGACGAAAACATCGGAACCATCCGTCTCGCACGGCGTTTGCGGCGCGCTCGCGCGCGGTCCGCATGCGCCTCACCAGTGACCGGTGTTCGGCATCGAGGTCCACGGCTCCGCCGGAGGTTTCGCGTCGCCCTTTTGCAGCAGTTCGATCGAATGCAGATCCGGCGAGCGCTCGAAGGCCATCTG
>JBAVEE010000081.1:0-3622 GCA_049587575.1 Bradyrhizobium sp. | reverse complement strand
CATTAGCGCGAGCCCGGAATGACGGGACCTTGGCGAAGAATGACATGATCTCGCTCTCCCCCACCGGCCTCCTCAGGATCGGCGCCGCCGATCTCGAATACCGCATGATCGGGCCGGCGCCGGCCGACGCGCCGACGATCGTCATGCTGCACGAGGGCCTGGGCTCGGCGGCGCTGTGGGGAGATTTTCCGGACCGGCTGCAGGAAGCGACCGGCGCCGGGGTATTCGTCTATTCACGCGCCGGCTATGGCGCTTCAACAAAAGTCGAACTGCCGCGTCCGCTCGACTACATGCGTATCGAGGCGCTCGAAATCCTGCCCGATCTGCTCGAGAAGATCGGCTTCCGCCGCGGGCTGTTGCTCGGGCATTCCGACGGCGCTTCGATTGCGGCGATTTACGCCGGGGGCGCCGGTGATCACCGCGTGCGCGGCGTGGTGATGATCGCGCCGCATTTCATCGTCGAGGACATCGGGGTGGCTGCGATCGCAGACACCAGGAAGGCCTACGAGACCGGAGGTCTCAAGTCAAAGCTGGCGCGCTGGCACAGCGACGTCGACAATACGTTCTACGGCTGGAACGACGCCTGGCTCGACCCGAAATTTCGCAGCTGGGACATCTCGGAATATCTCGCTTATATTCGCGTGCCGGTGGCCATCCTGCAGGGCGCCGACGACCAGTATGGGACAATTCGCCAGATCGATATTGCCCGGGAAGAGTGCTATTGTCCCATCGATGTGACGATCATTCCGGGCGCCGGACATTCGCCGCATCGCGAGGCGCCGGAGACGACGCTTAATTTGATTACGGATTTTGCGAAACGTATTTTGTATTTGCATGAAGGCTCGGAAGGCCGAGCCGCCTGAAATATTGGTCGTGGCGTTGCGCCAATGAGCAGTCCTTCTTCAAGCGCGGTCAACCTGCCGCTGCCCGGCTGGGCCTATGTGCCCGGCGGTGCGGGGGAGGCCGAGGCCGATCACGACACGCTTTGGCAGGCCAAGGCTTTGGTGCCGCCGCGATTTCGCGACTTCGTTCCCGCGCGGCATCCGGCGCTGCGCTACGGGATTGTGCTGAACGACGCCGGATATTTCTGGGAATCGCGGGAGGTGCTGGAAGCGGTGTGGGCGGCGGCACCGCAGGGCGGACGCGAGCGGATCCTGCTGCGGGGCTGCATCCAGATCGCGAACGCCAATTTGAAGCTCCGGTTGCAAAAGCCCCACGCCGCCGCGCGGCTCTTGGGCGAGGCGCTGCGAGAGGTCGATGCGCTGGGCGCGCGCAAGGCGACCGCCGCCGGCGACGGGTTTGCCGATAGCTTCCCGACGGCCGCGCTGGCGGCACGTTTGCGGTCCAAACTGGCACAGACGTCGCTGTCCAAGGCCGACTGGGTGGCGATCGGCTCCATTGGCCGAATATGAAACAAAATGCAGATTTCGTGATCCAAAAGCCTCTGGACCTCGGTCAAAACATGCATTATTGTGCATGTCAGATAGGTGAACCCAAAAACTCGCACAGGGATGGTCCATGGCCGGTGAAGATCGCATTCTCGCTGGCGGCGCCAGCTTCATCGATTTTCAGACCGATCCGTCGCGTTACCGGCATTGGAAGCTGAATGTCGAGGGCGACGTCGCGACGCTGACGATGGACGTCGATGAGAATGGCGGACTGTTCGAGGGCTATCAGCTCAAGCTGAATTCCTACGATCTCGGCGTCGACATCGAGCTTGCGGACGCGGTGCAGCGGCTGCGCTTCGAGCATCCCGGCGTGAAGGTGGTGGTGGTGCGGTCGGCCAAGAACCGCGTGTTCTGCGCCGGCGCCAACATCCGCATGCTGGCCGGGGCAACCCATGCCCACAAGGTCAATTTCTGCAAATTCACCAACGAGACCCGCAATGGCCTGGAGGATTCCAGCGAGAATTCCGGGCAGCGTTTTATCACGGTCGTCAACGGCACCGCGGCCGGCGGCGGTTACGAACTCGCACTGGCCACCGATCACATCATGCTTGCCGACGATGGCGCGGCCTCGGTGGCGCTGCCGGAAGTGCCGCTGCTGGCGGTGCTGCCGGGCACCGGCGGACTGACGCGCGTGGTCGACAAGCGCAAGGTCCGCCGCGACCACGCCGACTATTTCTGCACCATCGAGGAAGGCATCAAGGGCAAGCGCGCGGTGCAGTGGCGTCTGGTCGACGAGATCGTGCCGAACAGCAAACTGGAGGCAACGGTCGCCGAGCGCGCCAGGGAATTCGCCGCCGCCTCGACGCGCAACGGCACCGGCAAGGGCATCTCGCTTGCCCCCCTGACGCGCAGTATTGACGACAACGGCATCCGCTACGGCCTGGTCGGTGTCGATATCGACCGCGCGGCGCGCATCGCCACCATTTCGATCAAGGCGCCGGACGCGCCGCCGCCCGCCGATATCGACGGCATGATCGCGCAAGGGTCTTCGTTCTGGCCGCTGCAGGTGGCGCGTGAACTCGACGACGCCATCCTGCACCTGCGCATCAACGAGCTTCAGACCGCGATGCTGGTTTTCAAGTCGCATGGCGAGCGCGCCAACGTGCTGGCCTGCGACGCCTTTCTGGAAGCCAACAAGGCGCACTGGCTGGTCAACGAGATCAGGCAGTACTGGAAGCGGGTGCTCAAGCGCATCGACGTCACCTCGCGCACGCTGGTGGCGCTGGTCGAGCCGGGCTCGTGCTTTGCCGGCACGCTCGCCGAACTGGTGTTCGCGGCCGACCGGTCCTACATGCTGATCGGCTCGCGGCAGGGCGATAACCGCAGCCCCCCGACGATCGAACTCTCCGCGCTGAATTTCGGGCCCTATCCGATGAGCCACGGCCTGACCCGGTTGCAATCGCGCTTTCAGGCAGAACCCGGCGATGTCGCGCGGGCCCAAAGCAGGATCGGCGAGGCCCTCGATGCCGAGCAAGCCGAGGCGCTCGGCCTCGTCACCTTCGCGCTCGACGATATCGACTGGGACGACGAGATCAGGGTGTTCTTCGAGGAGCGCGCCAGCTTCTCGCCCGATAGTCTCACCGGCATGGAAGCCAATTTGCGCTTCGTCGGACCGGAGACCATGGAATCGAAAATCTTTTCGCGCCTCACCGCATGGCAGAACTGGATTTTCCAGCGCCCCAACGCGGTCGGCGAGGAGGGCGCGCTGCGCCGCTACGGCACCGGCCAGAAGGCGCAGTTCGATATGACGCGGGTGTGATTTCGTGTCCCGGGCGCTGCGCGGCGCGCTTGTGACGCGCCGCAGAACCGGGACCCACAGTCGTCACTGAACAGGTCCCGGCTCTGCGGCGCACCGCTTTGCGCTGCACCGCGTCCGGGAAGCGAGACCCAGCAAGGAGCACGCCATGAACGTGAACATCATGAATGTCGACTACTCGACCAAGATTCCAAACAACGTGAATCTCAGCGAGGATCGGCAGGTGCTCAAGGCACTGGAAGGCTGGCACCCCGGTTACATGAACTGGTGGGGCGACATGGGGCCGGAGGGTTTCCAGCAATCGCTGGTTTACCTGCGCACCGCCTATTCGGTCGACCCGCGCGGCTGGGCCAAGTTCGACTATGTAAAGATGCCGGACTATCGATGGGGCATCCTGCTCGCTCCGCAGGAAGAGAAC
>JBAVEE010000080.1:0-3380 GCA_049587575.1 Bradyrhizobium sp. | reverse complement strand
GGTGCTGGGCCCGCTGGCGGTCGACCCGATGTGCCGCAAGCTCGGCGTCGGACGCGCGCTGATGCGGCACGCGCTGGCGGCGGCGAAGGCCCGCGGCCATGACGCGGTTATCCTGCTCGGCGACGCCCCTTACTATGCCCGCTTCGGCTTCTCTGACCTGAAGACCGCCGGACTGTCTCTGCCGGGGCCGTTCGAACGCGACCGCCTGCTCGGTCTCGAGCTGACCGAGGGCGCGCTCGACGGCGCCTCGGGCATCATCGTGCCGACCGGCGCGCCGCTGCTTAAAAGGAAGGCGACGCGCGCCAAGAAGGTCCCACAACCGCTGCCGCGCGCGGCCTGACCATGTCAGACAGCCTGCCTGCACCACGCGATGCCGCGCGTCCGCGATTGCGCGGTATCGTCACCACCCTCCTGGTGATCCTGATCGCGGTCATGATCGTCAGGGATATCTTCGCGCGCCGCTGGGGCGCTGCCGCCGCGCCCCCGGCCAACGACGTCACCCAGCGTTCCCGGTGACATTGCGGGGGTTGCGTCCACCGGTAAAAAGCCCGTAAACCGCAGGAAATCCTTCCATCGAGGTCTTGGAATGCCACGCCGTCTCATCTCCACCGGCTCGCCGTTTGAAAAGACCGCCGGCTACAGCCGCGCCGTCATCGACGGAGATTTTGCCTTCGTCGCCGGCACGACCGGCTACGACTATGCCACCATGACGATGCCGGCAGATGTCACGGGCCAGAGCCGAAACTGCTTCAAGACCATCGAAGCCGCTTTGAAGGAAGCGGGATTCGCGATGGCCGACATCGTCCGCGCGACCTACTACATCACCGACGCCAGGGATGCGGATGCGCATTTCGCGGTCTGCGGCGAAGTTCTCGGCGACATTCGCCCCGCCGCAACACTTCTGGTCGTCGCAGGCCTCTACAAACCCGAGATGAAGGTGGAGATCGAAGTCACCGCCAGGCGGCGCTCCGCCTGATCCCTCGTCCTTTTCCCTCTTCGCCTCACTTTTCCACGTTCCGGAGACCTTCCCATGAGCACGCCCGATCAGCCGATCCACGCGAAAATTTCCGGCCCCATCGTCATGATCGGGTTCGGCTCGATCGGCAAAGGCACGCTGCCGCTGATCGAACGGCACTTTGCCTATGACAAATCGCGCTTTGTGATCATCGATCCGCATGAGGACGGCGAACTGGCAAAGAGCCACGGCGTGCGCTTCATCAAGCAGGCGGTTACCCGCGACAATTATCGCGAGGTATTGGTGCCGCTGTTGACCGCCGGTGGCGGCCAGGGCTTTTGCGTCAATCTGTCGGTCGACACCTCATCGGTCGACATCATGACGATGTGCCGCGAGATCGGCGCGCTCTACGTCGACACCGTCGTGGAGCCGTGGCTCGGCTTTTATTTCGACAAGAATATCGGCCCCGAAAAGCGCTCCAATTACGCGTTGCGCGAAACCCTGCTGGCGGCAAAGCACAAGAGCCCGGGCGGCCCGACCGCGGTCTCCACCTGTGGCGCCAACCCCGGCATGGTGTCGTGGTTCGTCAAGCAGGCGCTGCTCGACATCGCCCGCGACACCAAAACGCCGTTCAACGAGCCGAAGAGCCGGGAAGGCTGGGGCCAGCTCGCCCAAAAGCTCGGCGTCAAGGGCATCCATATCGCCGAACGCGACACCCAGCGCTCCAAGCGGCCGAAGCCGATGAACGTGTTCGTCAACACCTGGTCGGTGGAGGGCTTTGTTTCGGAGGGCTTGCAGCCGGCCGAACTCGGCTGGGGCACCCACGAGAAATGGATGCCGGACAATGGCCGCACCCACCCGGACGGCTGCGGTGCGGCGATCTATCTGCTGCAGCCCGGCGCCAACACCCGCGTGCGCTCATGGTGCCCGACGCCGGGCGCGCAATACGGCTTTCTCGTCACCCACAACGAGTCGATTTCGATCGCGGACTATTTCACCGTCCGCGACGGCCAGAAGGTGATCTATCGTCCGACCTGCCATTACGCCTATCATCCCGCCAACGACGCCGTGCTGTCGCTGCACGAGATGTTCGGCGCCACCGGCAGGATGCAGCCGAAATGGCACATCCTCGACGAAAACGAGATCGAGGACGGCATCGACGAACTCGGCGTGCTGATCTATGGCCACGCCAAAAACGCCTATTGGTACGGATCGCAGCTCTCGATCGAGGAAACCCGGAGAATCGCGCCCTACCAGAACGCCACCGGCATGCAGGTGTCGTCGGCGGTGCTGGCCGGCATGGTGTGGGCGCTGGAAAACCCCACCGCCGGGATCGTCGAAGCCGATGAAATGGATTTCCACCGCTGTCTGGAAATCCAGCGGCCCTATCTCGGCCCGGTGAAGGGCTATTACACCGACTGGACGCCGCTCTCGGACCGACCCGGACTGTTCCCGGAAGACATCGACACGTCGGATCCCTGGCAATTCAGGAATGTGCTGGTGCGGTAAGAAGCGAAGCGTCGTTTCGGCAGCCCGCGACTCTGTCATGAGCATCAGCGCCATGGCCGTGGCAAGGCTCGCGGCGATCGCGAAACGCCCCTTTATCGGGACAGGACACCGGGGAATATCGCCGTGATTTGGGTCTTTGGCGCGGAATATTTTTTTCAAACGGGACCGGACTGAGCAAACCAGCCTGAAATGCTTCAATAAAATAGCGTTTTGGCGCAAAGCCGCTGAAGGCCGATCGAGCTGCCGGCTTCAGGCGCCGGTTATGCCTGTTTTGGCGTGCTGAAAGCTTGACACCGATAGCCCGCACTTCGTAAATCGCGGGCTCTGGCACCGTCCACTGCCAGATCCGCGCCGATATCGGCCGGCTTTTTGATCGTGCAGGAAATCCCGGGCGCATAGCTCAGCGGGAGAGCGTTCCCTTCACACGGGAGAGGTCCAAGGTTCGATCCCTTGTGCGCCCACCAGAATAGTGCAAGAAAACAAATACTTACGGAAGGCCGCCGGCAGGCGGATTTTTTATTGTCGACCCGGGGGAGCGGCTGGGGGAGCAGTGAACGTGACGGTCCCACGTCAACGTTTGTTAATTAAAGGGCGCGGAGCATTATTGACGCTGCAAGAAGTAGAGCTGCACCGCGGACATTTTTTAGGGTAGTCGAACGTGCCCCCTTTGCTAACGCGGCTCTTGCTTCTTCGATACTTTCGTAAACGACCACCTCGCCCGGGGCTTCCGATGGGCAGCTTACTGCGGGGGCTGCTGCTTGAATGGGAACCTGCCTCGCTGGGCGAACGGTCACCGGTGCGCCTAAATGAGGTTCTCGCCGCCGACATAGCCAGAAATCATCCGGCAATTTCATCGCCTCGGCTAGCCCTAGTCGATATTTGGCCAGTGTGACCATGCTCAATATCTGTGATGAAG
>JBAVEE010000079.1:0-4415 GCA_049587575.1 Bradyrhizobium sp. | reverse complement strand
GATCCGTGGCGACCGCGACCTCAATCTTGATCTTGGGCAGGAAGCTCACCGCGTATTCAGCACCGCGATAGATTTCAGTATGGCCCTTCTGCCGGCCATATCCCTTGACTTCCGTCACCGTTAGACCGTGAACGCCGATGGCGGTCAGGGCGTCACGGACTTCTTCGAGCTTGAATGGCTTGATGATCGCCATAACAATTTTCATGGGCACTATCCCCGCTTGGCTCGACCCAGACACGATCGAGCGTTCCTGACTGAAGGTTCACCACGCGGAGAGGTTCACTACGCGGGCACAGCCTGTGCCGGTAGAATCAAATGCCGTGCCAGATCGGCCTTATCCCCTAACGGATTATGAACGCGGGCCTTTTCGGGGTTTGTCGGGTTCGCGCGGAACGGCGCCATCCGGCCGCGCTCAAATACTAGGCAAGCCGGCCCACAACATAGGCAAGACAGACTCCTGACATAATCATGCTCACGAGCAGGGCAGGAGAACGGTGCTCTGGTAGGAAGGTCTACTGCAAGGCCTCGCCATGCTGCGAAATATCGAGGCCTTCCATTTCCTGGTGCAGGGAAACGCGGATCGGCACGAAGGCGCTGACCAGCTTGAGCAGCATGTAGGTTCCCCCGGCTGACCAGGCCAGGGTGACGACGACCCCGTAAAGCTGGATCAGCAGCAGCCGCGGATTTCCCTCGATCAGGCCGGAGGTCCCGCCGATCGAGGCGGTCGCGAATACCCCGGCCAGAAGGACGCCGGTCATTCCGCCGATGCCATGGACGCCGAACACGTCGAGCGAATCGTCATAATTGAACCGGCGCTTGAGCCATGTGCAGGCCCAGAAACACACCAGGCCGGCGACCACGCCGATCACGACGCCATGCCATGGTGCGACAAATCCGGAGGCCGGCGTAATCGTTCCCAATCCCGCCACCGCGCCGGAGATCATCCCGAGCACCGACGGCTTGCGCTGGATCGACCATTCGATCGCGCCCCAGGTCAGTGCGCCGGCGCAGGCGGCCAGATGGGTCGCGGTGATCGCCATCACCGCGCGCGAGTCGGCGGCGAGCGCCGAGCCGCCGTTGAAGCCGAACCAGCCGACCCACAACAGGCCGGTGCCCATCACGGCAAGCGACAGATCGAACGGCGACAGATTTTCAGTGCCATAGCCGTGACGGCGGCCCATCACTTTGGCCGCGACCAGGCCGCCGACGCCGGCGCTGAGGTGCACGACAAGTCCGCCGGCAAAATCGAGGACGCCGGCCGTGCCCAGGAAGCCGCCGCCCCAAATCCAATGCGCCAGGGGCACGTAGACAAGCGTGAACCAGCCGATGGAAAACAGGAGATAGGCCGAGAACCTCATGCGGTCGGCGACGGAGCCTGCCACCAGCGCCACGGTGATGATGGCGAACGTCATCTGGTAGAGCATGAACAGGCTCTCCGGAATCGTCTTCGCCGCAGGGTTGACACTGTCCATGGTCATTCCGGCGAGAAACCAGCGATCCAGCGTGCCAAGCCACGGACCGTCGCCGACAAACACCAGCGAATAGCCGAACGCCACCCAGAGGATGGATATAACGGCAACGGCTGCCAGGCTTTGCGCCATCGTCGCCAGCACGTTCTTCTTCCGCACCATGCCGGAATAGAACAGCGCCAGGCCCGGCAGCGTCATCATCAGCACCAGTGCTGTGGCAACGATCATCCAAGCGGTGTCGGCGGCGCTGATATCGGACGTTCCGGCAAAGGCCGGCGTCGCAAACGAAAAGATGGTCGCAATATTAATCGCCGCAGCCAACTTCGCTGCACGACCCGGAAGTGCCCCCATTTGGTATTCCCCAGCCAGATATGATTTTATTGATCGCAGGCCCGGCGCCGTTGCCGGTTGCG
This sequence comes from Bradyrhizobium sp., assembly GCA_049587575.1. GTDB lineage: Bacteria > Pseudomonadota > Alphaproteobacteria > Rhizobiales > Xanthobacteraceae > Bradyrhizobium. The sequence goes on along the minus strand of JBAVEE010000079.1, from coordinate 2,533 downwards.
ACGAAGAGAGCTTACAGCGCGTCGCTGTCGGTTTCGCCGGTCCGGATGCGCAACGCATGATCGATCGGCGTCACGAATATCTTGCCGTCGCCGATCTGTCCGGTGCGCGCGCTGGAAGTTATGACTTCGACCGCCTTGTCGGCGATATCCGAAGCGACGGCGATTTCGATCCGCAACTTCGGCAGAAAATTCACCACATATTCGGCGCCGCGATAGATCTCCGTATGGCCCTTCTGGCGGCCGTAGCCCTTGACCTCGGTTACCGTCATGCCGTGGACGCCGATGGCGGTTAGCGCCTGGCGGACTTCGTCAAGCTTGAAGGGTTTGATAATGGCGACAACGAGCTTCATGTTCAGGCCTTCGTTTCTTTCGGGTCGGCGCAGCGCCCCCGCAACACTGGCATCTTTTTAAGCAAATGGCACAAAAAGATTACAGGCAAAACCGAAAAACGATTGCCGCGAACGACCTGCGTTGGATAGCCTGCCGCCTCCCGGCCGTTCCATTTCACCAACAACCGATTTTTCAGTCAGCGATCCCGCCGATCGCCATTGCACCCCGAGGGCCACAAAATGGCCGACCGATCCTGGTTCTTTGCGTCCCAAGGCCGGCAGCAGGGCCCCGTTCCGCAAGCCAGGCTGCGCGAGTTGATCGCCGCGGGCGCGGTCACCGCGCAGACGCTGGTCTGGACCGAGGGGATGGCCAACTGGCAAAAGGCCGGGGAAATACCGGGCCTGATTTCGGGTGCCATAGGTCCCCCGGCCTCCACTCAGCCGGGCGACCAGGCGGCGAACGCCGAAGGCCGGAGCGGTGGGCCGCTATCGATCGAGCTTGAACTTTGGCCCTTTTTTGGCTGGACGCTTTTGTACCCCATCGCGTTGGTGCTGGTGATCCCGGCCGCCTGGGTGGCGACGGGCTACTACCGGTGGACGATTGCCCGCCTTCGCGTGCCGGGGAGGCCCGACCTCGCCTTCACCGGTCAAGCGCGCGACATCTGGTACGTGTTCGTCGCGGCGGGGCTTTTGACGGACGCGGCTTTTTTCGACATTCCGTATCTGCAATACCTCGATACGCCAATTCAGGCGTTCCTGTCGTGGATGATCGTGCGATGGGTTGTCGCGAATTTTTCTTCTCAAGGCCGCGCGTTGCCGATCACCTTTGAGGGCAGTGCGCTGGCCTTTGTCGGCTGGTATCTCCTGCTCTGCATTTCGGCGATCACGATCATCGGCTGGGCCTGGGTGATTACTGCCATGGGCCGGTGGATCTGCCGCAACATCAGCGGTACACGGCGCGCGATTGTGTTTATCCCGACCGGCTGGCAAATGCTCGGGCGATCGCTTGTGCTCGTTTTGGGGTGCATGCTGCTGCTTCCCATCCCGTGGGTCCTACGCTGGTACACCCAATGGTACGCTTCACAATTCGTGCTGGCCGAACGGACCGCTGTTGCCGGCGGCTAGACGCGTTTACTTCTACTTCCGCTCGCGCAGCGAGCCTTCCTGCGCAACTGAAGCGACCAGGGTGCCGTCCTGCTTGAAGATCATGCCCCGGGTCAGGCCACGGCCGCCTTGCGCGCTCGGGGAGTCCTGGGCGTAAAGCAGCCATTCGTCGGCGCGAAACGGCCGGTGAAACCACATCGCGTGATCGAGGCTTGCCGGCATCATCCGCTTGTCGAACAGCGTCCTTCCGTAGCGTGCCATCGCCGCATCGAGCAGCGAGAAGTCCGACGCATAGGCCAGCGCGCACATATGCAGCGCCGGATCGTCCGACAGTTTCGACGCGGTGCGGATCCAGACATGGATACGGCCGTCCTCGATCTTCTGGCCGAAATAGCGGTTAAGCTCGACCGGCCGCAGCTCGATCGGCCGGTCGGATTCATAGTAGCGGCGGATGAATTCCGGCATCTCGCGGAACATCGGCTGTTTTGCCACTTCCTCGGCGGTGAGTTTTTCCGGCGGCGGTACGTCGGGCATCTTGTCCTGGTGATCGAACGCGCCCTGCTCCTCGACATGAAACGACACCATGATCGAGAAGATCGCATTACCGTGCTGGATCGCGGTCACCCGTCGGGTCGAATAGCTCTTGCCGTCGCGCAGGCGCTCGACCTCGTAGATGATCGGGATCTGCGGATCGCCCGGCAGGATAAAATAGCAATGCAGCGAATGCGGCAGCCGGCCTTCGACGGTCCGGCATGCCGCCACCATCGCCTGTCCGATCACCTGCCCGCCGAACACCCGCTGCCAGCTCGTCTTCGGGCTGTTGCCGCGAAACATGTTCACCTCGATCGGCTCGAGATCGAGAATGGAAATCAGGTCGATCAATCCTTTGGACATTGCAGCGCTTTCAATTTCTCGTCAGTCCGGGGCGTGGCGGAGGCTCCAACCCGGAATCCGGAGCTGATGATTACGAGATTCCGGTTTCGCGCTGCTCGCGCGCCCCGGAATGACGGCTTGAGGGCAAAAAGACCCTTGTTTCGTCCATCTGTTTCGCCCAGCTATAAGCAGGTAGCAAGTATAGTTTCATGATGTGAGCACGGTCC
>JBAVEE010000078.1:0-3035 GCA_049587575.1 Bradyrhizobium sp. | reverse complement strand
CAGCCCGCTCAGCGCCATCAGGAATTCGCGGCCGCGCAAATCCGGATCGCCGATCAGGTTGAAGGCGGCGTAGGCCGGGATGAAGCCGTTTTTGCCGAACGAGCGCAACAGATGCGCGCCGCAACGGCGGATCGCCCGCTCGATCTCGGCGAGGCGGGGCGCCGGCGCGTTCAGCCGGCCGGCCGCCTTCGGCTGCGGGTGGCGCAGGTCGATCGTATCCAGTAGCGCCGCCACCGGCGCACCGATCGCGGCCCAGTCCGGCGCGTCGTCGTCGCGCGCCCGGGTCAAGGCCTCGCGCAGGCCGTGCAGCAGCGGCGCGTCGTTGAGTTCGGCCAGCCCGGTCCGCCGCAGCAGCGGGCGCAACGCCGGATTGCCGAGCGCGGTCTTGTAGAATTTGGCGAGGTGCGCGTCGCCGCCGGCGCCGTTGAGCAGCAGCGGATCGCAGACGTCATACAGCGACGGGCCGTCCTTCCGGGCCGTCAGCGCGCGGTAGGCGGCCCCGGCGAAGTCCTGAAACGCCATCAAAACCTCTTTCGGACCGTTGCGCGCGGTTTGGCCGCACGTCCCCTTGACGTCCCCTTGGGCCGAGCCGAACCCGCGCCCCGCGGCGGCCGCCCCGTCCTCCCTGGACTTGCAATCCCCGCGAAAATGGCACGGAACCGCAAGAAAAACAAAGAAATAGCAAGGCAAATGCCGGCGCGGCGGGCATCGCCGCCCGCCGACCCGTCCGGCGGAACCGTTCAGCCGGTAACCAAGGCCGGCTTCGGCCCCTGTCAAGCGACAAATCCGGTTGCCGCTGGGGGGCCTGCAGGTTAAGGCTTTGTTTGTTGCGGTGCCGCAAATTGAGCACAATTCGACGGCAAACAGCCGGCACCCCCAAAAACCCAGGCAGGCGTTGGCGCGACTGATCTTTCGCGCATTGTAAAGTGTGATCAGGAATGAGACCCGCGATGAAGTTCAGCCAATTCCGCATCTCCCGCCGCTCGGTGGCCGTGGCCGCCGCGCTGGTGAGCATGGTGTCGCTGGCGATCGGCGCCCACGCCGCGCTGAACATGCGGGCGCTGGATGCGGCCAAGGCGGTCGCGACCGAGCAGGCCGACGCCGTCCCCGGGCGTCCGTCGCGGCTCGCGCTGGTGATCGGCAACGGCCATTATCCCGACGCCAACGCGCCGATGACCCAGCCGATCAACGACGCCCGCGCGCTGACCGCGACCCTGCGCCGCGACGGTTTCGACGTCGACGTGGTGGAAGACGCCACCAAAGACGACATGACCCGCGCCATTGCCCGGCTGAAATCCAGGATCAAGCCGGATTCCGTGGTGATGCTGTTCTTCGGCGGCTATGGCGTTCAGGCCGGCCACGAGAGCTACATGATCCCGGTCGACGCCACGATCTGGAAGGAAGCCGATGTGCGCCGCGACGGCGTCAGCATCGAATCCGTGCTGGAGGCGATGAAGGAGCAGGGCGCCTGCGCCAAGCTCGTCGTGCTCGACGCCTCGCGCCGCAATCCCTACGAACGCCGTTTCCGCACCTTCTCCCACGGGCTGGCGCCGATCTCGGCGCCCGACAACGCCCTGATCCTGACCTCGGCTGCGCCGGGCCAGGTCGCCGATGATTCCAAAGGCCAGCATTCAGTGCTGATGACCGAGCTTCTGAATCATCTCACTGCGCAGGCCGCCGCCGCCGAAACCGTCTTCAACAGCACCCGCGTCGCGATCTCGCGCGCCTCCGACGGCGCCCAGGTCCCCACGGTCTCCTCCTCGCTGCTCGAAGACGTCCGCTTCGGCGCCAACGCCGGCAGCTGAGCGAGCGACCGTCGCTGAGCCAGCGCCGCTCTTCACTAACACCACCGCCGCGGTACCCCTCACCCCAACCCTCTCCCGCAAGGGAGAGGGAGCGAGAGAGCGCGGCGTGAATAACATCAGTATGTGTGAAGGCCTCTGAGTCTGTCTTTCGGCCGATGGAAAGCCGATCCCGCCCAAACGGCGGTGAACTCCCTCTCCCCTTGCGGGAGAGGGTTGGGGTGAGGGGTAGCCACGGGCGCTGACGCTGATGGATTCGCGATCGGTGCAGGGATTTAACTCGACCTAATTCCCCGCCGCCATCACCGGCCGCACCGGGTCGCCCTCGCGCAACAATGCGCCGGCGCGCGCCACCACGATGTCGCCTTCGGCGAGCCCCTCCCTGATTTCGATCTGGCCGCCATCCATCAGCCCGACCTCGACCCGCTTGGTCTCGACCCGCGCGCGCCGCACCACCTGGACCACGGTGCCGGCTGCGCCATAGAGCACGGCGGTGAGCGGCACCGACACGCCGCAGCTCTGGCCGGTCTTGATCATGGCGCGGCCCGATGAATTCACGAACAGCTTGCGGTTGTTGGTGGCGAGGCCGACGATCACCTGGCCGAGCTGGGTGTTGGGCTCGACGGTGGGGGCGACGCGGCGCACCTTGCCCTCGACCTCGCCGGCGCCGATGATCTTGATCTTGGCGGTCTGGTTGACCGCGAGCCGCGCCAGGTACTCGGTCGGCACCTGGCCCGCGAGATCGAACTCGGTGCGCGCGATGATCGAAAACAGCGCCTCGCCGCGCGGCGACGCCAGCGCGCCGATCACCGCCGTGGAGCTCGCGATCAGGCCGGCGACCGGCGAGTTGACCTGCACCGAGCCGCCTTCGGGCAGAGTGAGCCGGGCCAGCGTCTGGCCGGCGGTGACGGTATCGCCGGCATCGGCCATGATCTCCGCGACCTTCAGCCCGATCCGCTCCGGGCGGACCATGGTCTCCTCGCGCGGGATCACGAGGCCGGAAACCTCGACGATGTTGGGAAAGCAGAACTTCGCCGCCTTCAGCACCGTGACGGCGGCACCCTTCGGGCTGCCGGGCTCGTCGGCGAGGGCGGGGGAGGTGAGGGTGAGGCAGAGGCAGAGGAGGGCGATGAGGAGGTTTCGCGAAGAGGTGGGAGAGGCGAAAGGATACATCAGCGTTCCCGTCCGGTTTTCGGGCATATCGATATCAGAAGGGGGGCAGAGGGGCCAAGC
>JBAVEE010000077.1:0-2443 GCA_049587575.1 Bradyrhizobium sp. | reverse complement strand
CCAAGCTACGCTGGCGCATCGAGCGCGATTATCAGGAGCTGAAGCAGGAGGTCGGGCTCGGGCATTTCGAAGGACGAGGATGGCGCGGCTTCCACCATCACGCCACACTCTGCATCGCGGCCTACGGTTTCCTGATCTCCGAAAGGGAGACGATTCCCCCCTCAGCACCTCGTTCCACCGCGATGTTCCAGGCGCCTGCCATTCCCGAAGGTTACAGACCCAGAGGCTCCACCGCTGCGGCCCGAGCGGCACATTCCAAACTCGATTGCGACCATGCGCCGACGGCTCGTTCTCGCCCTCGTCAAAAACTTGCCGCGATGTCCGTGCTGCGCCGCTCCAATCAGGAATCTGCCGAAGTACAAAACTTTATGACGCAGTAAGATTAGCTGGCTGTCGAAAAACAGGCCAAAGACGGTTGTTTTCATGGACGACCTGAGTGTCGCGGAGCAGCAGGAACTTGAGCATGAAGGGCCACACGGAACGAGGATAGAGACGCCCGAAGAGATAGCTCTCTTCAGGGCCGACGCCGCGCAGGTTCAGGAAGCCCTGGCGCAGCTGCCGGTGCAATTTCGCGAAGTCATCGTTTTGCGGGAAATGAACCAGCTGACCTATCGCGATATTGCCGAGATCGCCAATGTTCCGATCGGGACGGTCATGTCCCGTCTGTCGCGGGGCAGGCAGCTTCTGATAGCCCTTCTGGGAGATCGAAACTAATCATGGTTGCATCCCTGAGAGACAGCGACGAATTGCAGTTGAACGCTTATTGCGACGGCGAGCTCGATCCGGTTGCCGCCAACGAGTTCGAGCGCAGGCTGGCCGGCGACCGGTCCCTGAAGGCCCGATATGACCGGCTGGTGTCCCTGCGACAGGCCGTTCGGTTGCTTCCGCAACCTGGCATGCCTCCCGGCCTGCAGGCCCGCATCCAGTCGAGACTGGATGCGGAGCGCCCGGGCCGGGCTCTGCGTCAGCGAAGCCGGTCGTTTCAGGCCTTGGCCGCGGCAGCGGTGTTCGGCGCGGTGATCGCGACTTCCGTCATGATGACGATCGAGCGCCACGATCAACGCGAGGAGGTTGCGGGCCAGGTGGTTGCCGGCCATATCCGGAGTTTACTGGCGCCTCAGCCGTTCGATATTGCGTCTTCCGACCGCCATACGGTCAAGCCCTGGTTCACCGCGCGGCTGCCGGAATCGCCGCCGGTGCCTGACCTCACGGCGCAAGGCTTTGCGCTGTTGGGGGGCCGGGTGGATGTCATTGGCCATGATCCCGTTGCCACGATCGTCTACAAGCATGCCGCGCACACGGTCAGCCTGACGACCCTGCGGTCCGGCCTATCCGTCCCGCAGCAGGCAATTGCCGGATACAACGTCCGAAGCTGGAGCGATGCGCATTTCACCTACATCGCAGTTTCCGACCTGCCCGGCGCGGATCTGGCAACGTTCGAGCGGGTATTTTCCGCCGAAGCGCCGGCGCCGGAAATCAAATAGACAGCCGGTCCCGAGGCGGTCTTTTCCCGGCTGAAACGTCCTGACCTGCAGGCCGGCCCGACCGCGGTGAAACCGGGATCAGGCAGTGACCGGGTGGCGCACCGGCCGTGGATTTGTGCTAGCAATATCCGCAAAAGCAACAAAAGCTGACGGGACGGATGGCAAAGCCAGGAACTATCGCAGGCATCATCGGTGCGATCTTGATCGGCGGCGCGGTTGCGGCCTATGGCGTTGCCTGGCGACCGGCGATATCGGCGATCGAGCCGCCTGCGCCGCAATCGTTCGACGCCGAACTCGTCAAGCGTGGCCGTGATCTTGCGGCCATCGGCAACTGCAATGATTGCCACACCTTGCGAGGCGGCAAGGCCTTTGCTGGCGGTCTTCCGGTGCCGACGCCGTTCGGCACGATCTATTCCTCGAACATCACGCCGGATCCGGACACCGGCATCGGCCGGTGGTCGCAGGCTGCATTCCGCCGCGCGATGCGGTCCGGCGTTGATCGTGTCGGCCGACATCTCTATCCGACCTTCCCCTACGACCATTTCACCAATGTCACCGATGGCGACGACCAGGCGCTCTACGCCTATCTGATGACGCGGCAGCCGGTCCACGCCCCCGCCCGCGCAAACGAGCTTCCCTTCCCGCTCAATCAGCGCATCGTCGTCGCAGGCTGGAAGCTGCTGTTCCTTCGGCGCGGAGCCTACCAGCCGGATGCTGCGCAAAGCGCCGAATGGAATCGCGGCGCCTATCTGGTCGAGGGGCTGGCGCATTGCGGCGCCTGTCATACCCCGCGCAATGCCCTCGGCGCGGAGCGGGCCAGCGCGTCATGTTCCGGCGGCGACATCGACAACTGGCAGGCCTACGCGATCAACTCGCGCTCGCCTTCGCCGGTGCCATGGGACACCGAAGCGCTGTTCGGCTATCTTCGTCGCGGGTTTCATCCCGATCACGGCGTGGCG
>JBAVEE010000076.1:0-4188 GCA_049587575.1 Bradyrhizobium sp. | reverse complement strand
TTGTCAGACTTCAAGGCCGCCTCAGCTGAGGCCTTCGTCGAGTGAGCAGCGCCGACAACCTTCATGCCGCCACCGGCAACAGGCTGGGTCTCGACGATTTGACATTTCATGGTCGCGGTATCCTGAGCCAGGTAGAACGATGGCGGCGCCTGACCGGTTGTCTTGGGCGTTTGCGCGAATGCGGGGACGGAGAATGCGACGAGGGCGACCGTCGCCAGGAGAATGTTCTTCATGATGTTCACCAATCGTTGTGTGTCCGACATCGGACAAGCAACGAATAGGGTCAGCAGGCAAAAGTTCCCGCCCTGGCGCGCGAAATAATGCGGCGCAGATTGATCTGCATCAACGACCAGTGATCGAGAGGTCCGGCGGTTCCAAGAACGGCGGGTCTGACCCGCGAACGTTCAAGATCGGAGAAGGTGAAGCGCAGCACCTATTTTTAGGACTGCGCGGCGGGCCACTTCCGGCTCAGCTATGCAGGCCCGGCGCCTCGTGGCCGGTGCGCGTGACATATTCGGTGTAGCCGCCGCCATACTGGTGAATGCCCTCGGGCGTCAGTTCCAGCACCCGGTTGGACAGGGCGGCGAGGAAATGCCGGTCGTGCGAGACGAACAGCATGGTGCCTTCGAACTCGGATAGCGCGCCGATCAGCATCTCCTTGGTCGCCATGTCGAGATGGTTGGTGGGCTCGTCCAGCACCAGGAAGTTCGGCGGGTCGAACAGCATCTTCGCCATCACCAGCCGCGCCTTCTCGCCGCCCGACAGCACCCGGCATTTCTTCTCGACATCGTCGCCGGAGAATCCGAAGCAGCCGGCCAGCGCCCGCAAGCTGCCCTGGCCTGCCTGCGGGAACGCGTCCTCCAGCGACTGGAACACGGTGCGTTCGCCGTCCAGAAGATCCATGGCGTGCTGCGCGAAGTAACCCATCTTCACGCTGCCGCCGAGCGCCACCGTGCCATCGTCCGGCGGCGTCGAGCCCGCCACCAGTTTCAACAGCGTGGATTTTCCCGCACCGTTGACCCCCATCACGCACCAGCGCTCCCTGCGGCGGACCATGAAATCCAGCCCGTCATAGATCATCCGCTCGCCGTAGCCCTTCTGCACCCGCTTCAGGCTGACGACGTCCTCGCCGGAGCGCGGCGCGGGCAGAAAATCGAATTCGACAGTCTGGCGGCGCTTCGGCGGTTCGACCCGCTCGATCTTCTCCAGCTTCTTCACCCGGCTCTGCACCTGCGCGGCGTGCGAGGCCCGCGCCTTGAAGCGCTCGATGAATTTGATCTCCTTGGCCAGCATCGCCTGCTGGCGCTCGAACTGGGCCTGCTGCTGTTTCTCGTTCAGCGCGCGCTGCGCCTCGTAGAACTCGTAATCGCCGGAATAGGTGGTCAAGGAGCCGCCGTCGATCTCCACCACCTTGGTGATGATGCGGTTCATGAACTCGCGGTCGTGCGAGGTCATCAAGAGCGCGCCCTCGTAACCCCTGAGAAACTGCTCCAGCCAGATCAGGCTCTCCAGGTCGAGATGGTTGCTGGGCTCGTCCAGCAGCATGGCGTCGGGCCGCATCAGGAGAATGCGCGCCAGCGCGACGCGCATCTTCCAGCCGCCCGACAGCGCGCCGACGTCGCCGTCCATCATCTCCTGGCTGAAGCTCAGGCCGGCGAGAACCTCGCGCGCCCTCCCCTCCAGCGCGTAGCCGTCGAGCTCCTCGAAGCGGTGCTGCACCTCGCCGTAGCGCGCGATGATATCGTCCATCTCATCGGCGCGAGCCGGGTCCGCCATCGCGGCCTCAAGCTCCTTCAATTCGCCGGCCACGGCGCTGACCGGGCCGGCGCCGTCCATCACCTCGGACACGGCGCTGCGGCCGGACATCTCGCCGACGTCCTGGCTGAAATAGCCGATGGTGACGCCGCGATCGACCGCCACCTGGCCCTCGTCCGGCTGCTCCTGGCCCGTGATCATCCGGAACAGCGTCGTCTTGCCGGCGCCGTTGGGACCGACGAGGCCGACCTTCTCGCCCTTCAGGAGCGCCGCGGAAGCCTCGATGAAGAGGATCTGATGGCCGATCTGCTTGGAAACGTTGTCTAATCGAATCATGCGCGCTTGAGCTCGGTAAAAGAGGTTTCGCGCTGCTCTTATGCCATGTGAGGGACAAGCGGAAGGGCATTCCGAGGCGGGTGGTCATGCGCCGCGGACGTCACGCCGGCGCCGCTTGTCGGTTCAAGCGGACCGCAAGCCAAGCTGAGGCAGATGCTCGCTTGAGGCAACGCTCGCAGCTTCGTCGTTGGCGGCGCCGAAAGCATAGACGTCCATCCGCAGGATGCTGTAGGTCGAGCTTGCGTGAAGCCGATCGGCGCGCGGGTTCGCGCCAGCGGCGCCGAGCGCTGTATACAGCGGCAGAAGATGCTCCTCGGTCGGATGGTTCCTGACCGCAAACGGTGCCATTCGCCGATAGTCGACGAGATCGTCGATTGCGCCCGACGTCAGCGATGAATGAAACCAGTCGGCAAAGCTGTTGACCCAATCCGGCGCCGGCTCGCTCACGCCATGGCCGCGAAATTCCGACAGATTATGCGTCATGCTGCCGCTGCCGATGATCAGCACGCCCTCTTGCCGCAGCGGCTCCAGCGCGCGTCCCATGAGCAAGTGGTGTCCGGGCCCGAGATGCGGCTGGACCGATAGCTGCAGAACGGGAATGTCGGCGTGCGGATACATCAGGAGTAACGGCACCCAGGCGCCGTGATCGAGGCCGCGGCGGCGATCGATCTTGCAGTCGAACCCGGATGCGCGCAGCAGGTCGGAAACCCGCGCGGCGACCGGCGGCGAACCCGCCGCGGGATATTGCAGTTCATAGAGCGCGCGAGGGAAGCCGCCGAAATCGTGGATGGTGTCGTTGCGCTCCACCGCGCTCACCGTCGGAATCGCCGTCTCCCAATGCGCCGAGATCACCAGAATGGCTTTCGGACGCGCCAACATGCGGCCGAGCTCGCCGAGGAAGGCGCGCGCCGGCGTGTCGGTCAATGGCAGCGTCGGCGCACCGTGCGACAGGAAAAGGCATGGCAGTGTCATGGGATGTGGCGTCATGGGATCTGGTCCGACGATGCGGGGCGCGTATGCGGCCCCGCGGCCTCGTTCAACGCGAGTGTGCGCCGCTCAATCCACCGGCGAAGCCGCCGGCGCGCGACGTGCGCAGCGCATAGGCGCCATCGCCGAGCAATGCCTGGACGATGAGAGCGATGGTCCAGAACGCCGGGTATTCCCAGCCGCCCTGGGGGTTGTTGAAAAAGAACCCGGCCGCGCCATGCACCGTGAAGATCGCGCCCAGCAGAATCGGCGTCGCCGCGATCGCAACCACCCGGGTCCAGATTCCAAGGATCAGCGCGATGCCGCCAAGCACTTCGGCAGCGATGACGACATAGGCGAGTTCGCCCGGCAGTCCGACGCTGCCGAAGAACCTGGCCGTTCCCGCCGGCGTGAAGACGAACAATTTGAGGCTGGCATGGGCGAGGAAAAGCAGGCCGAGCGTGAGGCGAAGCAACAGCGCGGCATAGGGGGCGGTTCGGGAATCGATCATGGCAGTCTCCTGGCTGGTCCGCCGATATATGGCTTATTCCTGGTGATGAGATAATCTGCTATTTATGAATTACAGCTCACACCAAAGGAGTGAGATAAGCCCATGCTGGATCGCCTGACGGGCCTCGAGGTATTCGTCAAAGTCGCCGCTGCCGGCAATCTTTCGGCCGCCGCTCGGGCCATGGGCCTGTCGCAGACCATGGTCACGAAGCACATGGCCGCGCTCGAGACGCGGCTGGGCGTCAAGCTGTTTCACCGCACCACGCGGCGGCTTTCGATCACCGAGGCCGGACGCAGCTACCTCGAAGCGTCCGAACGGATTCTCGCCGAGATCGAAGCCGCAAATGCCAGCGTCGCGGCGGACCGGGTCGAGCCGCGGGGGCTGCTTCGCCTCAATGCTCCGGTGGCGTTCGGCACAAGGCAGATCGCCCCTCTGCTCGCGGAGTTTAGCGAGCGCCATCCGCTCATCACGGTCGAGCTTGGTCTCAACGACCGCCTGGTCGACCTTGCGGAAGAGGGCTGGGATCTCGCGATCCGCATCGGCAACCTCGCCAATTCAAGCCTGATCGCGCGGCGAATTGCACCCTGCCGGGTCGTGGTGTGCGCCGCGCCGTCCTATCT
>JBAVEE010000075.1:0-4369 GCA_049587575.1 Bradyrhizobium sp. | reverse complement strand
GCGTGAAGGTCGGGCTTGGAACCTCCAGCGCGTCGTCGCCGGCGAGATAGCGGATCATCGCTCGCGCCGCGGCGGTCTTGCCGGCGCCGAGGTCGCCGGACAGGGTGATGACGTCGCCGGGGCCGATCAGCAGAGCGAGATCGGCCATCAGATGCGCGGTCGCGGTCTCGTTCGACAGCGCCAGCGAGAATGTCGCGGGAGCGGTCATTCCGCGGCGTTGCGATGCGCGGCCTGGTCGATCGGGAAGTCGCAGGTCACGCTCGTGCCTCTGCCGACGACCGAATCGACGCGCACCTTGCCTCCGTGCAGTTCGACAAAGGAGCGCACCAGCGACAGGCCGAGGCCGGCGCCGCGGTGACGCGAGCCGTGCGAGTGGCTTTCGAACCAGTCGAATACCTTGTCCTTGACGTCGGGCGGAATGCCCGGACCGGAATCGGTCACGGTGAACACGACGCTGTGCTCGGTCCGCCGGGCGCTCAAGACCACCGTCGCGTCCTGCGGCGAGAATCCCACGGCGTTGGCCAGCAGATTATACAGCACCTGCACCACGCGGCGCTCGTCGCCGACAAAGCTGCCGATATTGGGATCGACATCGACCTTGAGCCGGATGCGGTCCGTGGCGAGGCGATCCTGGATGCCCTCGGCGGCGGCCTCGATGGTCTTGCGGATGTCGATCGAGCCGAGATTGAGCGACATCGCGCCGGCGTCGATGGTCGCGAGGTCGAGGATGTTGTTGATGATCGCCAGCAGCGCGTTGGTGGAAGTCGTGATGTAGCCGAGATATTCGGCCTGCTTCGGCGTCAGCGGGCCGGTGACGGGATCGCTGAGGAAATGCGCGAAGCCGATGATGGTGGTCAGCGGCGAGCGCAGTTCGTAGGATACGTGGTGGACGAAATCGACCTTCATCTGGTCGGCGGTCTCCAGTGCCTCGTTGCGTTCGCGCAGCGCACGCTCGACGTTTTCGGTATCGGTGATGTCCTGGAATGTCAGCATGGTGGCGCCGTCGGGCAGCGGCATGGTCATGCAGTCCAGCACGCTGCCGTCCTTGCGTTCCAGCTTCAGCGGCACCTCGACCCGGTTCTCGATTCGCGTGATCGCCTCGCGAAGCGTGCGCCACGTCGCCGCCTCGTCGAACAGCGGCCTGCACCAGGCTTCCACGGTCTCGATATGCGGTTGCTCCCGCAGCGCCTCCGGCGACAGTTTCCACATCCTGGCGAAGGCCGGATTGAACAGCTGGGCGCGGCCATTGCTGCCGAACACCGCGACGGCTTCGGCGAGGTTGTCGAGCGTTTCCCGCTGCACGCGGATCAGGCCGTCGAACCTGCGCGCCAGTTCCAGGCTTTCGGTGACATCGTCGAACAGATAGGTGACGCCGCCTTCCGGGTTTGGTGTGGTGACGACGCTCAGCGCGCGGCCGTCGGGCAGATACCAGGTGTCCTTTGCGGGTTCGACGGCGCGGTAGGCTTCGTGCAGCCTGGCCTTCCAGGCCCGGAAATCCGGCTGCTCGGGGAGTTTGCGGGCGGCGCGCAGCCGGTCGAGCACGCTCGAATCGTCGGGATTGCCGTCGAGAAACGCGCGATCCAGGTCCCACAGGCGGCGATAGGAATCGTTGTAGAACGCCAGCCGCCGCTGGCCGTCGAACACGGCGACGCCGGACGACAATTGATCGAGCGTGCGGCGATGGGCCTCCGCCATCCGCACCAGCGCCGCGCTGAGCGCGGTGGCCTCGGAGGCGTCGATGGAAATGCCGACGCTGCCGCCGCCGACATTGAGCGCATGCACGTCGTAGAAGCGTCGCTCGCCGCCGATCACGATCGGCAGCCGGGCGGTAAAGGCCGCCTTGTCGTGCAGGGCACGGTCCATGTCGCCGCGGTCGCCGCTGTCGAGCAGTTCGAGGTTGCGATCGATCGTATCCGCGACGCTGGCGGCGTCGGTCGCCCTTGCGTAGGCGGCGTTGGCATAGAGCAGGTCGCCGTTGGCGCGTTTGGCCCATATCGGCCATGGCGCCGCCGCCGCGAAACCGCGCAGCATCTCGCTCTCTTCCAACAGCGCTTTGTGCCGGAGGCTGGTCTCGGCCAGTTCCCGGCGCAGCCCGGAAAGCTCGCGAATCCGCACAATGGCCTGGCCGCCGATGGCGCGACCCATGGCCTCGACGGCGTGTCCATTGGACGTGGTCAGATTGAGCAGGAAGCCCTCGCCGGCCTCGCGCAAGGCGTCGACCGCATGGTCCATCTGCAGCGCCGGCTCCGGCGGCAGCCAGGTTCCGAACGCCAGGATGCGCTGCGGCGATTCCTGCGACATCAGCAGCGCGGTATCGCCGCTGATTTGCGGACGATTGTCGCCGGCGGCCCAGGATATCAAAATTTGCGGCTCGGCGAACAGCAGCGCGCGGAAGCGGTCGGCCTCGCTTTGCAGGCTCTGGATGTCGGCGCGCAGCCGCGCCTCGTTTCTTGCCGCGCGGACCCGCGTGCCCATCAGCAGGATCGCCGCCACCACCGAAAACCCGAGCAGCGACAGCGCCGTCGTCAGCGCCGCGATCTCCTGGCGGTTCAGATCGATGAAGGTGGTGATGGTCTGCAGCAGCGGCAGATCGCTCGCATGGGCCGGCCGGACCGCGGCCAGCGCGGCGGCGCCAAGGCAAGTTCCAAGGGCAATCAGGCCGTTGCGCGCCAGTGATGTGCACGACAGCAGGCTCCGACGCATCGCCGCGATCACGCCCGACATGGCTTGCCCCAAACCGCACAACTCCACGCCCGGCGTGCGACCCCTGCCGACCGTGCTCCCGCGAATCGAATGACAATATCCCCAACGGGAGTCAGCGGGTAAGAGTCCAGACCGTGAACGTGAATCGCATCGCAAGAAAATGCGGGATTAAATTTTTTCAGGCGGTTTTCACGACGGTGAATCCGCCGTTTTGCGCCGGATCAGCGCCCGGTTGATCCGAACCCGCCGCCGCCGCGGTCGGTCGCGGAAAGCGACGCCACCGGGGTGACTTCCGCCCGCACCACGGCAGCGATCACCATCTGCGCGATACGCTCGCCGCGCCGGATCGGAAACGGTGTGTCGCCGTGATTGATCAGGAGCACGCCGATCTCGCCGCGATAATCAGCGTCCACCGTGCCCGGCGCGTTCAGCACGGTGACGCCGTGCTTGGCCGCCAGCCCGGAGCGCGGGCGAACTTGCGCCTCGTACCCCGCAGGCAGCGCGATCGCCAGCCCGGTGGGAACAAGCGCATGCTTTCCGGGAGCAAGGATCATCGGGGCGTCCAGCGGGACGGCGGCCAATAGGTCGAGCCCCGCGGCATGAGCGCTCTGATAGGCGGGCAGGGCGAGGCCCTCGCCGTGGGGCAATTGGCGGATGTCGATTTTGACGCTGGCACTCAAGATTGATTTCCTTCGTTCCCGGCGGTTGCAGATTTGCCACCGGGCTTAACCGCCTCGGCGATGCGGGCCACCAAAGCGGTTGCAACTTGCTCTTTGGTCATCACCGGCCAGGAATCGACGCCGATGTCGGCGCTGCTTCCATGGGCGTCCCGGGTCAGCAGATGAACGGTGTTGCGGTCCCCGCCCATCACGCCCGACGCCGGCGATACATCATTGGCGACGATCCAGTCGCAGCCCTTGCGGGCGAGTTTTGCCCGGGCGTTCTCGATCAGGTTCTCGGTCTCGGCGGCAAAGCCGATCACCAGCGGCGGCCGTTGGTCGGCCAGTTTCGAGATTGTGGCCAGGATATCCGGATTTTCCACGAGCTGCAGCGGCGGCATGCCTGCCGGGGTCTTTTTCAGTTTCTGCGAACCTTCATTGGCGACGCGCCAGTCGGCGACGGCGGCGGCGAAGATCGCGATATCGACGGGAAGCGCGGCTTCCACCTTG
Organism: Bradyrhizobium sp.; assembly: GCA_049587575.1. Taxonomy (GTDB): domain Bacteria; phylum Pseudomonadota; class Alphaproteobacteria; order Rhizobiales; family Xanthobacteraceae; genus Bradyrhizobium. The sequence continues at coordinate 497 of JBAVEE010000075.1, read as the reverse complement.
TGCAGCATGTCGCGCGCCGATTCCACATGCGTCACCGCGACGCCGGGCGGATCTTCGAGTTCGACCGGTCCCGAGATCAGGGTGACCTCCGCGCCGGCCGCCCGCGCCGCCGCGGCGATGGCAAAACCCTGTTTGCCCGAGGAACGGTTGGCGATGTAGCGGACCGGATCGATCGGCTCGTGCGTCGGCCCGGCGGTGATCAGGACGCGCTGGCCGGCCAAGGGCTGAGGCCGCGGGGGGCGCAGCAAGCGCTCGGCGGCGTCGGCGATTTCCAGAGGCTCCGCCATCCGGCCGATTCCGGCCTCGCCGGCCTCCGCCATCTCGCCGGCATTGGGTCCGATCATGGCCACGCCGTCGCGTTCGAGCAGCGCGACGTTGCGCCGGGTCGCGGCATTGTTCCACATCAGCGGGTTCATCGCCGGCGCCAGCAGGATCGGCCGGCTAGCCGCGAGCAGGATGGCGGTCGCGAGATCGTCGGCGGCGCCGTGCGCCATCTT
>JBAVEE010000074.1:0-13897 GCA_049587575.1 Bradyrhizobium sp. | reverse complement strand
GTCTCCGCTCCCCGCGAAACGACCCCCACTTGGCCCGTTCGAGAGCTCCCACTAACGCCCAAGCCACGGTCACCCTGGGGGGATTATGGTTAAGGACGGGTTAAATTTCATCCGCCGTCATTCCGGGGGTGGTCCCGACGGGTCGGCGCTTGCGCCGCCCGATGAAAGGCTCCGGACCAGACCTCGGATCTGCAATTGCACATCGGGGAATCTCGAGAGTTCGCCTGCGGCGCCCGGAATGATGATTGATGAAATCACCGGCCGTAAACCGCCTTGGGATCGAACAGGCGCTCGGCATCCACGAACGACAATCGCGCCCCGCCCTCGCCTGCCGTCACCTTGCGGTAGAAACAGGAGCGCCGGCCGGTGTGGCAGGCGGCGCCCGACTGCTCGACCCGGATCCAGATCGCATCCTGGTCGCAATCCATCCGCATCTCGACGACGCGCTGGACGTGACCGGAGCTTTCGCCCTTTCGCCACAGCGATTTGCGGGAGCGGCTGTAGTACCAGGCCTCCCCGCTCGCGACGGTCTTGCGCAGCGCCTCGTCGTTCATATGCGCGACCATCAGCACCTCGCCAGTTCCGGCGTCGGTGGCCACGCAGGTCACAAGGCCGGCGGCGTCGAATTTGGGCTGGAAGCCAAGCCCTTCCTCGATGTCGTTGATATCGGATGGTGTGGACACGGGCAGTCCTCGAAAAATTCGGGCGAGAACTAGCGCTGCGGCCCTCGCACCATGGACAGGAAACGCGCCTGCTCCGCCGGATTGTCGCGGAACATGCCGGTAAAGCGGCTGGTGAACGTCATCGCGCCATGCTTGGCGACGCCGCGCACCGACATGCAGGTATGCTCCGCCTCGAGCATCACCGCAACGCCGCGGGGTTTGAGAACCTCGTCGATCGCGGCCGCGATCTGGGCGGTCAGATGCTCCTGGGTCTGCAGGCGGCGGGCGAAGATATCGGTAAGACGCGCCAGCTTGGACAGTCCGACCACCCGCTCGACCGGCGTATAGGCGATATGCGCCCTGCCATAGAACGGCATCATGTGATGCTCGCATTGCGAGGTGAATTCGATGTCGCGGATCAGCACGAAATCGTCGTAGCCGGCGGTCTCGCCAAAGGTGCGGTTGAGCACCTCCGCCGGACATTGATGATAGCCCTGGTAAAGTTCGTCGTAAGCCTCGACCACGCGGCGCGGCGTATCCAGCAGCCCCTCGCGGCCGGGGTTCTCTCCGATGTAGCCGAGCAACGTCTGCACCGCCTGCTCCGCTTCAGCCCGCGACGGACGGGGCTGATCCGCCCGAACCGCGGCGGCCATGAATTCGGAAGGGTCGAGTTCGGCGGGCCGCATTTCCGCAAGCTTCGCATCGGAAGGCTTGGTGTCGGAAGGCTTGATCTCCGAAGGCTTGAGGTCTGAAGGCTTGCCTGGGCGGAGGGATTTGATCAATGCGTCCATGTCAACTCCGTTCGACCGGTCATAAGTGAGACCGGAGTGTCACCGGCAGACGGGGCGGCATGCCGCCGGACGCCTGAGTCCCACAATCCTAGCACCCCGGCGGCGAAATGGGTTTCTATTTCAGGCCGCCGAGAAATGGCCGGGCTGTATTTCCGCCATTGCCGCCCATATATAGGGCTGCGGACCGCGGCCGCCAAGGGCGATCGCGCGCGATCAAGCCTTGAAGGGCGAGACCTCGATCCATGCTGAACGACATCTACAACAAACGCATCATCGAACTGGCCGGGAACATACCCCGGGTTGGCCGGCTGGCCGCGCCTGATGCCAGCGCCACGGCGCATTCCAAACTCTGCGGCTCGACCGTCAAGGTCGACCTCAAAATGGACGGGCCGGTCGTCACCGACTTTGCCCATGACGTGAAGGCCTGCGCGCTTGGGCAGGCCTCGTCCTCGATCATGGCGAGCCATGTCGTTGGCTCCACCGCGGGCGAATTGCGCGAGCTGCGCGAGACCGTCCGCAAGATGCTGAAGGAGAACGGCAGCCCGCCGCAAGGCAAGTGGGCGGATATCGCGCTGCTCGAGCCGGTGCGCGACTACAAGGCGCGGCATGCCTCGACGATGCTGACCTTCGATGCGGTGGTCGACGCGATCGGCCAGATCGAGGCGAAGGCAACGCAGCCGACATCGGCGCAGGGCTAAAACTTATCCATAATTCCGGGGTGCGCCAACGGCGCCGTGCAAGCCCGGCCCGATGACAATGGTCGCGGAATTTTCACCGCTACTGCGCGGGCGCCGTTGCGGCACCGCCCGTCGGAACGGTCGCCTCGGCCGTCTTGGTGGATTTCGCCGACTGCAGATTTTCCTCGGCGTCGGCCGTGCTGCTCACAAAGCGATCCTTCGTCGGTTTGGCCGTCAGCGCAACCGCCGGCATCACCGAGGCGCCCGCCTGCGGCAGCACCTCGGCCACCATGTCGGTGGTCACGAGATTGGTCAGCCGCAATTCCTCCCGCGACAGCTCATGCAGATCTTCCCATGGCGGAACGTTCAGCGACAGCGACAGCAGATCGCCGGCGCCGCCCATGTCGAATGTGTATTTGGCAAGACGCCCGATATCGCGCTCCACGATCATCAGATCCTGCGCGGTATAGCTGGCGGCCTTGGCATCGTCGGCCCGGTCGCCCATCCAGATCTGATGCACCCGGACATGCGCGGCCTCAGGCACGTAACGGGTCTTGCCCGACAGCAGCAGGAACACGCACATCGACTCGCAATAGGCTTCAGGCGCAACGCTGGCGCGATCGCCCTGCGCGCTGTGGGTCTCGATGCTGGTGCCGACCGTGGTCATCAGACCGAGACTGCGAAAGCGCCGGCCGAGCGCGATGGAGTCGTTGACCGAGCCGCCGCTGGAGTCCAGCACGATGGTCGCGCCGCCGAGGTCGCGCCCGCGTGCGAAATCGTCGAAATCGCCGGGGCTATCGGCGGTCACAATGCCGACCGCGCTGATCCAGCCCCGGCAATCGGGCTGGCACGCTACCCAGGTAAACCGCATCGGCAATTTGCGTTCTTCGAGGCTGCCGCCGGCATGCGCCGAGCCCCCGGGCGTGGCGACGATGCCGGGCAATGCGATACAGAGGACGGCGGCGCCCAGCAGCGCCAAGCCGCGTAACTCAAGCGATCTCACCAGCCTCAATTTGGTTCCTTCCCCCAAGCCCCAAGACGATACGTCATGACGAGCAGTGGCAACGGCCCCGGTTCAACGCCACATGATTCTGTCATCCAAGCGTTACGAAAAGGGTAAACGTGACAGCCCCAATCGTCCATAGAACCTTTGCTGCATTGCCGCGCAAGCCATTGATAATTCTCAAAGTGTGGCACAATTATCGGTGACGACCGGTTCCGTGCCTGGGAACCCGGCAAACGCACGCACACGATGGCAGCATATCGCCCATGAAGCATTCATCATCCCAGTCTTGCGCGGACTGCGCCAACGCGGCGGCGCGGCTGCCGCGCAATGCGGGGCGCGCGATGATCTGGCTTTACCGGCACACTCTCTCGCCGCTGGTCGGTTTCAATTGCCGCCATCTGCCGACCTGCTCGGTCTATGGTGACGAAGCGATCGAACGCTTCGGGCTGTGGGGCGGAGGATGGATGACGCTGGCGCGGCTGTTGCGCTGTCAGCCCTGGGGCACCTCGGGAATCGACAATGTTCCGCTGACAAAACCTGCGGGCGCGCGATGGTATTTGCCGTGGCGGTTTGGACGCTGGCGCGGCGTCAACGGTCCCTGAAACCGGCGCTGCGGTAGCGCCGGGAACCACGGCCTTGCGGCCGTATTTATCCGATGTCTTCCCGGGAGGACGTCAACGATGCGCTGGAAAATTCGGCAAAGCGGCCACGACTCCCGACAGATCGATCTGTTGGCGGCGCTGGCGCTGGTCATCGCCATCATCGCGCTCGGCTACTACTTCGGCCATACTCGGCAGCCGCCAGCCAACAGGGCCTTTATCGAGCCAAGCCAGACCGTCCGCTGGTGAGGCGCCTCGTGTTCGGGACTTTTTCCTAACGAGAAAACCACAGAAAACTTCGCGGCTGCGGCTCGACGGGTGCCGGCGGACGCGGCGGCCTTCGCGGACGCGGCGGTCTGGGCGGCGGCGCCTCGTCGGCCGATGACGTAGCCTCCGGACTGGCCGAACCGTCGTCGGGCAATTTGACCGCGAGCAGCAGATTCGATTCATGCGAGCGCCACCGATAACCGATGCCGAAATCGATCGGCTGCGCCCGCTCGAACAGTTCGGCATAGGACTCCTGATACTTCCCCGGGAATTCGGCGATCGGGCCGGCATAGCGGCCAAAGGGAAAGAAACGCCACTTCCTCGGGCTGTAATCGGCGAGCGGAATCCCGGAATCGTCCTGAATTACCGTCGCGCTGTTGGCGAGAATGAAGTCGCGCACGCTGCTGAAATTGCCGGAATGCAAAAGGTACGATGCGCTCTTGATCAGGCTGTTGCCGGGCGCGAGCGTCGCGCAGAATTTCAGGAAGCCCGACGCCTTGACGCCGGGATTGGAAAGATCGGTGGAGAAATAATACAGCGTCTTTTCCACGCCATCGCTGCCGGCGAACACGATCCGTACCCCGCGCACAGCGTTGGGGCCGGCATTCTCGTTGGCAAAATACGCCGTCCCCTTGTCATTGACCGCGACCGGACTGACGTTGCGAATGGTCTTTCCCGAGCGCGCCAGGAATACGTAGAGGACGGGCAACGTGCCGTTGAGCTCGCCGGCACGCAGGTCGACCTTCATCTGCTTGGTGATGAAAAAAGAAAAGCTCAGGATCGAGCCAAGCGAACGCTCGACATTGTAGAGCGCAGCGCCAACGCCGTCGCGCGGCAGCTTCGTGAGATCGGGCACCGAACCGGGCGCTTCGAGCGCGCTCAACACATAGGTCGTCGCCTTGGAATAGAACGCGTTGGCGTAGAGGAAGTCCGGACCCGAGAACATGTAGAACATGGTCGGGCGCGGCGCCGCCAGATTGGCATCCGACCATGCGCGGATTTTTGACAACTGGCGCTGTTCGAGCTGCGCGAACGCCGCATCGAAAAATCTGGCATGGTGCTGCCAGGCGGGATCCCTGGTCAGTGGCGTTAGCGGCGAGTCTGCCGACGGCGGCAGTCCCGCCAGGAAACGCGCGGTATCGTCTGCGGTCACGGCGTCGGCGGCACGCGCGGGCAGCGCCGCCGCGAAAAGCAAGGCCGCGGCGACCGCCGCGATTTTCATCGTATGAAGCATTTCTACCCGCGACCCGATGGACGGTCTGGCGATGAGGTCGCGGAACCGGCGTCGCGCCTGCGGAACAGGGCGTAAATCAAAAGGCCCGAAACCATGATCAGAACACCAAGAAACGACTGCAGCGGCCGCTCGACCACAAGATAGTACATCATGAACAGGGTCACGAGCAGGAAAACCACTGGGGTTATCGGGTATCCCCAGGCGCGATAGGGCCGTGGCAGGTCGGGCCGGGTGATGCGCAGCTTGATGACGCCGAGCACGGTGAAGAACGAACAGAACAGCAGCGCGAACTGAATGAAATCCAGCACCGCCTCGAAACTGCGGGTGAACAGCATCAGGCTGGCGACCGCGAGCTGAAACAGGATGGCGTAAGCCGGCGCCCCCTGGCCGGATTTGCGGGCGAACACCCGCAGCGCCGGGATGTCCTCGCCCATGGTCATCATCACGCGCGGACCGATCCACATCATCGCACTGATGGAAGACACGAGCGCGATACAGATCATCGCACTGACGATGCGGCCGCCGATCTCGCCGAAGATGGCGCTGCCGGCGATCCTGGCTACATCGAGTTGCCCGGAAAGTTTGTCGATCGGCGTGGTGTGGAGGAAAACCGCGTTCAGCGCCACATACAGCACCAGCACGATCAGCGTTCCCGCCAACAGCGCCCGCGGCAGGTTCTGCTGCGGCGAGTGCATCTCGCCGATGATGTAGGTCGCGGCATTCCATCCGGAGAACGAATACATCACGAACACAAGCCCGATCGCGAACGGCGCGCTGGAGACATAGCCGATGTCGAAAACGTGGGGCGTGAACGAGACCGGCTGCGGCGTGCCGACGACAAACCCGGCAATCAGGAACGCGACGATCAGCACGACCTTCAGGATGGTCGAGACCAGTTGAAAGCGGCTGGAGTGCCGGACGCCGCCGAGCTGCACGATCGACACCAGCCAGACCGCGCCGACGGCAAGCACAAGCGGCGGAGCGTCCGGAAATACCGACTTGCCGTATTCCCCGAAGGCCATTGCGGCCAAGGCCACCGGAGCGGCGAAGCCGACGGTCGCCGACACCCAGCCTGCCAAAAATCCGAAGGCCGGATGGAAGGCGCGGCTCAGGAAATTGTATTCGCCGCTCGAGCGTGGAAACATCGCGCCGAGTTCGCTGTAGGAAAACACGCCGCACAGCGCCACGATGCCGCCGACGGTCCACAGCAGCAGGATCGCAAAGCCGGAGGGGATGTCCTTGACCTGAAAACCGAGGCTGGTGAAGACGCCGACGCCGACCATGTCGGCGACGACGATGGCGGTGGCCACGACCACCGAAACCGTGGACCCCCCCGGGAGCCGGCCAGGCCTTGCCGCGCTTCCCGTTTCCATTGCTGCTTTGTCCGTCCAAGCTTCGGGCAGCACGCCCTGATTTTTCATGGTGCAGGTTGACCCCGGCCAATTCAAGAGTGTTAACAATGATTTAAATCCGCGCCGGAATTTGGTGCTGTGATACCTCTTTAAGGACTTGGAAGCCGGACACGATCTGTGTCGTTGTGAAAAGTAAGGCGGGAGTCCCACAATCACGACACGATTTCGTGTTGTCTTGGCGTTCCGGGAATGGGGAGAAATTCCCGGAAGGTTAACGTCACCGCAACTCAAGCGCGCTGACATACGCCGACGGCGGCGGTTTTGGGGCAATGGGGTGGATGGTCGGGGCGAATCCGAAAGATAGGACGCGTGATCGCGCAGGCCCGGTGAGGTTACCGGGCGCGACGCGGCATGTGCCCGCGCGCGCTCCCCGCCTTCACGGCCGTTCACGTCGTTTGCGCTGGATCGCACTTTTCTCGGCGATGATCCCGTTATCATTCATGCTTGTCCAATGCGGACAGGCGCCGAGCGCCGGTTCGCTTGCCGCTAACGTGCAGGGCACCAAGGGTGACACGTTCGACGAGCGCTTCCCGCAATCCCAGTTCAAAGATCGCTTCCCGACGCCCGGCGAGAGCCTGCTGCAGCGGCAAGCTTCCACCTCCGACGCCCAGAGCCGGCGTACAGCGCAGCCACAGCCCGCCCCTTACCGGGTCGCGTCGCTGGCGCCGACCGTGCCGTACCAGCGTCCGCCCCGAGAAGATCACACCACGCTGGTCAGCCTGAAATCCTCGGCGTTCCCCTATTTCGGCAACAACCCGCGCACCGACCAGCCGTTCCTGAACGTTTCAAATGGCGAGCGACGCGGCCACCGCAGCTACAGCGGCCGGGTCCTGTGGCAGGACCAGACCTTCAACGACAACCGCGTCCTGATGCATGTTCCCGAGAATTTCGACATCCGCAAACCCGGCGTGATCGTCATATTCTTCCACGGCAACGGCGCGACGCTCGAGCGCGACGTGCGTGACCGGCAATTGGTGCCGCAACAGATCTCCGATTCCGGCGTGAACGCCGTGCTGCTGGCGCCCCAGCTTGCGGTCGATGCCGCCGATTCCAGCGCCGGAAAATTCTGGCAGCCCGGTGGGCTCAAGCGCTTCGTGACGGAATCGGCCGATCATCTCGCCAGGCTTTACGGCGATCCGAGCGCCGCCAAGGCGTTCGCCAACATGCCGGTCATCATTGTCGGCTATAGCGGCGGCTTCGTCCCGACCGCATGGAGCCTGGAAGTGGGCGGCCTCGGCAACCGTGTGCGCGGCGTATTCCTGCTCGATGCGGTGTATGGCGAGTTGGACAAGTTCGCGTCCTGGATCGAGAACAACCGCTCCGGCTTTTTCGTCAGCTCCTATACGCACTACACTGCGCGGCACGACCAGGAGCTGATGCGTATGATCAGGGCGAAGGGCATCGCCGTGTCGGAAGATATTGACGGACCGCTGCGCCCCGGCAGCGTGGTGTTCGTCGAGACGCCCGAAGGAGTGACGCATCGTAGCTACGTCACCCACGCCTGGACCCGCGATCCCGTCAAGGAGGTGCTGGTCAAGATGGCGTCAACACCGGCGCTGACGCGGGTCGCGGCAAGCAGCGCCGATACCTCCGCCGGCCGATAGAGATATCGGCTTCGCGCCTCAGTTTCGCGCGTTGCCGAAACCGCGGCTGGAGATCACCACCACCAGCGCCAGCGCAACAAAGGCCATCGAGGCGTATCCTGCGCCGATCAAGAGATCGCGTGCATATAACAGGCCGCCGATCGCCGAACCAATGGCCTGCCCGACATAGAGCACAGACGTATTGAGCGACACCGATGCCGACGCAAGCTCAGGTGCCGCGCTGACCAGCCGAACCTGCTGCATCGAGTTGCTGGAGGCAAAGCCCAGTCCCCAGATCGCGACCGAGCAAGCCATCAGCGGATAGACGCCCGCACTCAAAGCCCATCCGGTGACGCCCGTCAGCACCAGGACCGTGAACAGCACCGAGGCTTCATAGGCCCCCCAGGAATCCACGATGCGGGTTGCAAGCACGACCCCGATGAAGCCGCACACGCCGTAGATTGCAAATGCCAGCCCGACCGCGTCCGGACCGGCATGGGTCAGCTTGGTCAAAAGCGGCCCCATGTAGGTGAACACGACGAACTGGCCCGACATCTGCAACGTCGTGATCAGCAGCAGTACGACGATCGCCCGGTTACGGCCGAGATCGGTCCAGGTCTTGAGATCCACCCGTGCGCCGATCAATCCGGCGGGCAGCCGCCAGGCCAGCAGAAGAAAACTGAAGGCGCCGGCGATGCCGATGCCGCCATAGACCGCCCGCCAGCCATAGCGGCTGGCGACCAGGGTAATCAGCGGCAGACCGGCCGCCACCGCCAGCGACCATCCAAGAAACACATAGGCAATGGTGCTGCCGCGCTTTTCCGGTGCAACGATGAGAGCGGCGGAGCCTGCCGCCTGCGGCGTGTAGAGGGCGCCGATCCCGAGCATGACCAGCCGAATGATCAGAAGGGTCCGATAGTCGGGCGCGAAGGCCGAGGCGGCATTGGTGAGCGCGAGCACCGCCAGCGTCGCCGTCAGCAAGGTGCGGCGCTCGATCCGGCTGGTCAGCCATGCCGTCAGCGGCGAGCCGACGCACAGCATCACGGCGCCAAAGGTGATCAGCAATCCCGCAGCATGGACCGTGACGCCGAGATCCGAGGACAGTTCGATCAACATGCCCGCCGGCGCCAGCACCGAGCAGCCGGTGACGACATTTCCGAACATCAGGGCGGTGGGCGCGAAGCGGCGATGCACGGGGCTGCCGGCGGGCGGATTTTTCATGCAAATGCATGTAGAGTACACCGACAAGAAATGAAAGGGGGGACGGATAATCCGGCGGCCGGCATCCCCCCGGGATCACGCCACCGATTTTCCTTTTGATCGCGATTGCGCCACGCGAATCGCCTGCTATACCGCTGGTTCCCCGCTTACCTGCGCTCGTTCGCAGGAGTGAGCCACAGGAGAGCACCATGCCCGACAAGAATACGCCCGCGTCAGGATTCCAGTACAGCCTCTCGAATCTGAAACCGGTCGAGCCCGTGCATAAAATCACCCTCACCTTTCCCGATGGCGCCAGGCGCGAATTCCCCAAAAGCATCACCGGCCTCGATATCGCCAAGGGCATTTCGCCCTCGCTGGCCAAGCGCACGGTGGCGATGGCGCTCGACGGCGACCTGGTCGATCTCGCCGATGCCATCGAGCATGACGCCAAAATCGAGTTCATCGCCCGCGACGATCCGCGCGCGCTGCAACTGATCCGGCACGACGCGGCCCATGTGCTCGCCGAAGCCGTGCAGTCGCTGTGGCCGGGCACCCAGGTCACGATCGGCCCGGTGATCGAGAACGGCTTCTATTACGACTTCTTCCGCAACGAGCCGTTCACGCCGGAGGATTTTGCCGCGATCGAAAAGAAGATGCGCGAGATCATCGCGCGCGACAAACCCTTCACCAAGGAAGTGTGGGATCGCGAACGGACGAAACAGGTGTTCCGCGACAACGGCGAGATGTTCAAGGTCGAGCTGGTCGATGCGATTCCCGCCGACCAGACCATCAAGATCTACAAGCAGGGCGACTGGTTCGATCTGTGCCGCGGCCCGCACATGACCTCGACCGGCAAGATCGGCAGCGCCTTCAAGTTGATGAAGGTGGCCGGCGCCTATTGGCGCGGCGATTCGAACAATCCGATGCTGACGCGGATTTACGGTACGGCATTCGCAAAACAGGAAGACCTCGACGCCTACCTGAAGCAGATCGAGGAAGCCGAAAAGCGCGACCACCGCAAATTGGGGCGCGAGCTCGATCTGTTTCACTTCCAGGAGGAAGGACCCGGCGTGGTGTTCTGGCACGCCAAGGGCTGGACCATCTTCCAGGCGCTGATCGCCTATATGCGCCGCCGTCTCACCGGCGACTACAGCGAAGTCAACGCGCCGCAGATTCTCGACAAGGTGCTGTGGGAAACCTCCGGCCACTGGGACTGGTACCGCGAGAACATGTTCGCGGCCCAATCCGCCGGCGACGAGGCCGAGGACAAGCGCTGGTTCGCATTGAAGCCGATGAACTGTCCCGGCCATGTGCAGCTCTTCAAGCATGGCTTGAAGAGCTATCGCGACCTGCCCTTGCGTCTGGCCGAATTCGGCGTCGTGCATCGCTACGAGCCCTCGGGCGCGATGCACGGACTGATGCGGGTGCGCGGATTTACCCAGGACGACGCGCATGTGTTCTGCACCGAGGCGCAGCTCGCCGACGAGTGCCTCAAGATCAACGACCTGATCCTGTCGACCTATGCCGATTTCGGCTTCGAGGGCGAATTGACGGTAAAGCTCTCGACCCGGCCGGACAAACGCGTCGGCACCGACGAAATGTGGGATCACGCCGAGCGCGTGATGGCGACGGTGCTGGCGGAGATCGAGGCGAAGAGCCACAATCAACGCATCAAGACCGCGATCAATCCCGGCGAAGGCGCGTTCTACGGCCCGAAGTTCGAATACGTGTTGCGCGACGCGATCGGCCGTGACTGGCAGTGCGGCACCACGCAGGTCGACTTCAATTTGCCGGAGCGGTTCGGCGCATTCTACATCGATGCCGACGGTTCGAAGAAGACGCCGGTGATGGTGCATCGCGCGATCTGCGGCTCGATGGAACGCTTCATCGGCATCCTGATCGAACACTACGCCGGCAATTTCCCGCTCTGGCTGGCGCCGGTCCAGGCCGTCGTCACCACCATTACGTCGGAAGGCGACGAATACGCCAGGGTGGTCGCCGCCGCGGCCCGGCGCGCCGGACTGCGCGTCGAAGTCGACCTGCGCAACGAGAAGATCAACTACAAGGTCCGCGAGCATTCGCTGGCGAAAATCCCGGCGCTATTGGTGGTCGGCAAGAAGGAAGCCGAGACCCATTCGGTCTCGATCCGGCGGCTCGGCAGCGACGGACAAAAGGTGATGGCGACCGACGAGGCGATCGCGGCACTCGTCGAGGAAGCCACGCCGCCGGACGTGAAGCGCGCGCGGCTGGAAACCTGATGGCCGAAGAACAGGAACTGCCGGCCTACCCGATCAGGGCTTACCAGTTGATCCCGGATCCCAACCGGCCGACCGTGGTGGCGCTGGCCATCGAGACCGAGCAGGGCCACAGCCTGTTTCTGGCGACGCGGGAAATTCTGGAAGACCTCGGCAGGGATTTGCTCGATCGGGCGGCGAAGATGCCGATCAAACCGCAGCCAAAATAGTCCGGTTCGGCGTGGCGGCGGCCGGCACGCCTTCCCCGGCGCATTGCGGCAGGAAGAGGAACATCGCCGCAAAACAGCATATCGAGAGCATCGCGGGGCCCCGCGGCAGGATCGTGAGCTCGTTCTTCGCCGGACCGCCGCTCGCAAGCAGCTGCCGCGCTTCTGCTTCGTCCAATGTGGGCCCAAATCGGCAGCATCAATTGTGTGCCGGCCGCACCGGCGGCCGCTGCTGCCAATAGGAAATAGGTTGCCGCCGGATTTCCTTTAAATGCCGGTTGCGGTCTCGCGGCCGGCCGCATCGCGTGCTATCCGGAACCCAAGACATTCCTGATGAAAGCAATCCCAGTGACCGACGCCATCGACTTCCTGAAAACCCGCCGCTCGGTAAAGCCGCGCGATATGACCGGTCCCGGCCCTTCGCCCGCCGACCTCGCCACCATTTTGACCATCGGCGCACGGGTACCGGATCATGGCAAGCTGGCGCCCTGGCGTTTCATCATTTTTGAAGGCGATGCGCGCGTCCGTGCCGGAGAAGTCATCGCCAAGGTGTTCGCGCGGAAGAATCCGAACGCCCCGCCCGCCGAGATCGATGTCGAGAAGCGGCGACTGACCGACGCGCCGCTGGTGATCGGCGTCGTCAGTTTCACAAAACCGCATCCCAAGGTGCCGCCCTGGGAACAGGAATTGTCAGCTGGCGCGAGCGCGATGAACATCGTCACCGCGGCGACCGCGCTCGGTTATGGCGCGTGCTGGCTGACCGGCTGGTTCGCGTTCGATCGCGACGTGCTGGAGGGCCTCGGATTGAAGGCGGACGAAAAGCTCGCCGGCTTCATCCATATCGGCACGCCGGGCAAGCCGAGCGAAGACCGCCCGCGCCCGGCGCTGGCGGACATCGTGACGCGGTTTTAGTCTCATCAGGTCCCGTATCTCGCGCACGACCGATCAACTCTATAGGCCAGCTCTACCGAGAGTATCTCCCGATCCTCCGCCAACTGGACAGCAATCCGCTCATCCAATTGGTTGAGCGTCGCCCGTCGAAGGCAAGCCGGCCGCGGGCGGCTTCCTTATGCCGAGCTGCCGATCGTTGGCTTGATGAAACCGCCCAGTTCCTGCTCCACGAGCTGGGCAAACCGCAGCGTCGTGTAATCGCCGAGATACGGACCAATCACCTGGACGCCAGCAGGAAGCCCGTCGACAAAATGTCGAGTCGGCATCGCCGTGGCTGGCAGGTTCGCAACCGTGACCAGGCCCGGCCAAGCCAGATTGTCCATGTATGGCACCGTGCGGCCGTCGACCATAAGCGTGCGCTCGAACTGCGCCGCCAAATCCAGACGGTCGACGTCGTGCGGAAAAGCGACCGTCGGGGTGATGGGGCATAGCAACACATCGTAATCGAAAAAAAAGCTTCGCCAAGCACGCATCAGCTTCTCGCGCTGTTCGACCACAGCCAGATGTTGCGCTAGACCTTGTCTAATGGCGCCTGCGACCCGATGTGGATAGCTTCCGGCGGACGCATTGCGGCCAGCCTCCTGGATTGCCTCGACTGCGAGCGGCGGAAGATCCGCGCCAATGATGCCGAACAGCGTCTGCAGATAGATGTCGTGGCTCTCGACCGGGTCGAGAACGGGCCTCGCTTTATCGTCGACCCGGACACCCCGGCGGCGAAGGTCCTCCACCAGCGCATCGATCGCGGCCGCGTAGGCGGAATCAAGTGGATAAGCCTTGCCGTCATTCCATACCGCGACGCGGAAGCCGCGCAAGTTCTCGTGGCGAGACGACGGCAGTCGCAGCGCTGCGCCGGCAGCATCGAGATCACTTGTGCCAAGCACGACGTCAAAGAGCAGTTCGAGATCGGCCGCACTGCGCGCAAGTGGCCCGGCAACGCCGAGTTCGGGCGAAGCAAGATGGTGGGGCGGCGGGGGAATATGCCCCTCGACCGGTACCAGGCCATAGCTGGATTTATGACCATACACGCCACAGAAGTGCGCCGGCACCCGGATGG
>JBAVEE010000073.1:0-1652 GCA_049587575.1 Bradyrhizobium sp. | reverse complement strand
GCTGATTTCCGGCGAGCATGTCGGCGCATTGGCGATGTCCGAGCCGGGCTCGGGCTCCGACGTGGTCTCGATGTCGACCCGCGCCGAGAAGAAGGGCGATCGTTACATTATCAACGGCAGCAAGATGTGGATCACCAACGGTCCGGTGGCCGAGACGCTGGTGGTTTACGCCAAGACCGATCCGGCCGCGGGGCCGCGCGGCATCACCGCCTTCATCATCGAAAAAGGCATGAAGGGATTTTCCACCGCGCAGAAGCTCGACAAGCTCGGGATGCGCGGCTCCGACACCGCCGAACTCGTGTTCGACAATTGCGAAGTGCCGGAGGAAAACGTGCTCGGCGAGGTCGGTCGCGGCGTCAACGTGCTGATGTCCGGCCTCGATTATGAGCGCTCGGTGCTGGCGGCGGGACCGCTTGGCATCATGCAGGCCTGTCTCGACGTGGTGATGCCCTATGTGCACGAGCGCAAGCAGTTCGGCCAGCCGATCGGCAGTTTTCAATTGGTGCAGGGCAAGATCGCCGACATGTACACCACGATGAATGCGTCGCGCGCCTATGTCTACGCGGTGGCGAAGGCCTGCGATCGCGGCGAGACCACGCGCGAGGACGCCGCCGGCGCCATCCTCTATGCCGCCGAGAAGGCGACCCAATGCGCGCTCGACGCCATCCAGCTGCTCGGCGGCAACGGCTATATCAACGACTATCCGACCGGGCGCTTGCTGCGCGACGCCAAGCTTTACGAGATCGGCGCCGGCACCAGCGAAATCCGCCGCATGCTGATCGGGCGCGAGCTGTTCGAGAAATCGGCGTAGGGCGCTATAACGTCATTGCGAGGAGCAAAGCGACGAAGCAATCCATCCTTTCTTCATGCGGCGAGATGGATTGCTTCGCTTCGCTCGCAATGACGGCAATGTCTTACTCCGCCAGCCCATTCACCTTCCTCACCCAGACGCGGACGTCGGCGAGTACTTCCGGCAGCACGGCCTGAACCTCCGCAATAGTCATGCCCGCCTTGATGCGCGGGTCATAGAGGATGTTGAGCAGATACTGGTCGTAGACGTCGAAGAATCCCATCGACACCTTGTCGTTGAACATGGTCCATGGCACCGAGCTGGTGTCGTTGATCGGTCCCAGCGACTGCAGCAGTTCTTCATAGGCGCAGTCGAGGAAGATGAAGTCGCCATTGTCGACGGTGAGGATGGCGTCGGAGTGCTCGATCTCGAATTTCTCGCTCTTGCGAAAGCCGGACAGGCATTGCGGGTCGAGCGATTTGCGGATTTCGCGCGCCCGTTCCTCGCCGTAGAAACTGCGGATGGTACGAAACAGATTGCGGTCGCGCACCAGTGTGACCAGGACATTGGCGTCGTCGCTGGTCTCGGCCATGGCGATGTCGAGATGCGCAACCCGCTTTGCAATGTCGGCAACGACCTTGGCCAATTGCGCCTTCCGATCCGGACGATTGATGCCAACGGCGAACACACGCACCGGCACGTCGTATTTTCGGATGCGGTCGACCCGGCCGGCGAGATGATATTCGGCGCCGAACGCGACCTTGAAAAACCCGTCCGTTATTTCGCTGTCGGTGAAGGTCTTCCTTTCGGCGCGCTGGCGCGATGCGATGGCGGCAACCTCGGCGGACAGGGCCGGCGCGGC
>JBAVEE010000072.1:0-6080 GCA_049587575.1 Bradyrhizobium sp. | reverse complement strand
GGTCTATGCCGGCGGCAAGCCCCGCTATGGCATCGATGGCTCGGCGCTGGGGGTCCACCGATTTGTGACGTCCTCGCCCGGCCGCGATCCCGTCGCCGACACCCAGCGGACCGCAGGAACGGTCCTGAGCTTTATGACAAGGATGGGCGTGTCTTCCGCCGTCGTGGAGGCCATGTCCGAAACCAGCGATGTCCGCTGGCTCGGCCCGAAGGAAGCCTCGGCGACGCACCTCATCACCGATCCCGTGGTCAGGCCTTGAACGCCGTCCGCCGTTAATCTGAATCATTCACCACGTCGGAAAGTGCCCGGCGGGAAGCGGGAAAAAAGCGGCCTCCGGCAGATTCTTTAGTCCCTCCGGTGGACGATTTCGGCTATGCAGAGGCGCGGGATTTGATCCGCACTCCCAAAGAAACCATGCCATGAGCGGTTTCGGCCAGCCTCAGGGCTTATTCCGAAGCAACGCGCGTGCAGCTTTATCTTCCGATCGCCGACATTCCGGTCAATATTTTCCTTATCCTCGCGATGGGCGCGGCGGTGGGCTTCGTGTCGGGCATGTTCGGCATCGGCGGCGGCTTTCTGATGACTCCGCTGTTGATCTTCATCGGCATCGCGCCTGCGGTCGCAGTCGCTTCCGTCGCCAGCCACATCGCGGCCTCGTCGTTTTCCGGCGCGATATCCTATTGGCGGCGCCGCGCGATTGATCCCGCGCTGGCGCTGGTGCTGCTCAGCGGCGGTGCCGTCGGCACCACGCTGGGGGTCTGGACCTTCACGCTGCTGCGCTCGCTTGGCCAGCTCGACCTGATGATCGCGCTGTCCTATGTCGTGCTGCTCACCACCGTGGGCGGACTGATGTTCTGGGAAGGACTGCGGTCGATCCTGCGCGCACGGCGCGGCGTCGTCGTTCCGATGCGCCGCTCGGGCAGCCACGGCTGGATTCATGGCCTGCCGCTGAAGATGCGCTTCAAGCGCTCCAAGATCTATTTGTCGGTCATCCCGGTTGTCGCCGTCGGCCTGATTATCGGCTTTATCGGTGCGGTGATGGGCATCGGCGGCGGCTTTATCCTGATCCCGATCATGATCTATCTGTTGCGGGTACCGACCTCGACCGTGATCGGCACCTCCATGGTGCTGACGCTGGTCACCATGGTGTTCGCCACCATGCTGCACGCGGTCACCAACCATCTGGTCGACGCCGTGCTGGCACTGATCCTGATGATCGGCGGCGTGACCGGCGCGCAGTTCGGCGCGCGTGCCGGTCAGAAAATCCGCGGCGAACATCTGCGGCTGCTGCTAGGGCTTTTGATTCTCGCGGTCGGAATCCGCTTCGCGGTCGAAATGGTGATCCGTCCCGACGATCTCTTCACCATCCGGGAAACCGGGGGCGCCGGATGATCGAACGCCGTTCGCTTGCCGCCGCCGGCCTGGTCATGCTCAGCGTGGCCTTTGCGCCGTCGCCCGCGCGCGCGGAACGGCTGATCGTGTCAGTCTCAAACCATCGGGTGACCGTGACGTCAAACTATTCCGGCGAGGAACTGGTGCTGTTCGGCTCGGTCGAAAAGGACGCGACGACGCCCGCCTCGCGCACCAGCTACGACCTCGTCGTGACCGTCATCGGCCCCCGCGCAGACATGGTGACGCGCCGCAAGGAGCGCAAATTCGGCATCTGGATCAACACCGACTATCGCGAATTTCTCGGGGTGCCGACCTATCTCGCCCTGTTTTCCAACCGGCCGTTTGACGCCATCGCTCCCCCCGAAGTCGAACGGCGGCAGCAGCTCGGCCTCAACAACGTGCTGCTGACCCAGCGCGTGGGAACAGATTATGCCGACGTCGTGCCGAACGACGCGTTCCGCAGCGCCTTCGTTCGGCTGCGCGCCGAACACGGGCTTTATCGCGAGGAGACCTCCGCGGTGACCTTCCTGACGCCGACGCTGTTTCGCACCGGCATTCCGCTTCCGGCCGAAGTGCCGATCGGGACCTATGAGGTCGAGATCAAGCTGTTTTCCGACGGCGCGCTGGTAACCCGAACCGAAACCGCGTTCGAGATCGTCAAGGTCGGCTTCGAGCAGTTTGTCGCGACGACCGCCCGCCAGGACGGCTTTATCTATGGGTTGGTCACGGCATTCATGGCGCTGATGACCGGCTGGATGGCGTCGATCGTGTTCCGCAAGGATTAGCCGCTCGCAGCGAGCGCACGTTGCGCCGTCTCGGACCATACGGCCCGACCGCATCGCCTTCGAGACGCGCGCAGGAGCGCGCTTCTTCAGGATGAAGTCCCCGTTTGCGGTAGTTCGATCGTCGTGGCGACGCCGGGATCGAGAAGCTTCAGGCGCGACCCGAAGCCGAGCGTATCGAAGGACGCGCGCAGATCGCCGGCATTCTGACGGAAATGCGCCCAGCCATCGGTATGCAGCGGCACGATCACGGCGTCGGGAAACGCGCGCGCGGTTTCAATGGTGTCGTTGGTATCCATGGTGAGATGGAACGGCCCGCGGGTCTGCGCGGCGCCGGCGAACGGCAGCACCACGCCGGCCCTGAAGCGGCGCGCGACCTCGGCGACGCCATCGTACCAGACCGTATCGCCGCTGATGTAGATCGGACGGCTGCCGGCCTTCGCCGATGTCAGCACGAAGCCGATGACGTCGCCGGCCAACGGCTCGATTCCGGCCGGCCCGTGGCGCGCAGGCGTCGCGGTGATGGTCAGTGATTGTCCATCCTTGCCGGCCAGTTCGGTCACGGCCCACGGCGCCAGGCCTTCGGCATGGCCGCCCAGCCGCTTGGCGCCCACCACCGTGGTCAGCACGCGCTTTGCCTTGGCCAGATATTGCCGGCCGGAATCATCGAGATTGTCGGCATGCTGGTCGTGACTGAGCAGCACGGCATCGACTTCACCGATCGCCTCGGCGGTGAGCGCCGGGCCGGACAGCTTCTCAAGTTTCACATGCGGCAATTGATAGGTCCGGGGCGCATCGAAGGTCGGGTCGGTCAGGAGCCGAAAGCCTTCAACTTCGATGAGCGCGGTGGGACCGCCGATCAGGGTGATGCGAAGTGAGTTCATCTGAGCCTCGTTGTTGTTCATGATCCGTTGGGTTGAACGGATCATGATCTCTTGTTTGAGCATAAACTTGCCGCTTTGGCGGCCAGGCTTGCCGGCAGGGCGACGGCGCCATCCATCAGCCGGTACCAACCTTCTTTGGTGACCAGCGATAGGCCTTGGCGCAGGCGCCGCCCATCAGCATGGCCCGCTCGGCATCGCTCAGGCGGTCGGTCCTGAGGAAGGGCTCGACGGCCTGCTCGTAGTTGACGACGGCAAACGCCCGCGTCCAGTCCGTACCCCACAGGCAGCGATCGAAGCCCCAGGCATCGAACACCCGCGCCAGCGGATCCCAGATGTCCGGGAAGGGATACGGCTCCCGCGACAGCGTGCAGGCGCCGCTGACCTTGATCACCACGTTCTTGCGGCTGGCGAGCGCCAGCACCTTCGGCAACTCGGCCCAGGGCTCCCGCGGCGCCGGCGGCACGCGCGGCTGCAGGATGCCGAGATGGTCGAGGATGAATCGCGTGTCGGGATGGCGGTCGATCAGCGCGGTGCCGGCGTCCAGATTGTCCCAGCACAGGATGTTGACCGGGAAGTCGTGGCGAACGGCCGCGCGGGCGATCCGGTCGAGGCCCGGATCGTTCGGGGCGCGCCTTTGCTCCTTCGTCAGCATGATGCGGATTCCGACCGCGCCCGGCGTGTTCTTCCAGTCGGCGACGACATCGGCCACGTCAGGATCGTCCGGATCGACCGGCTTGACGATGGCAAGCCGGCCGGGATGGGCCCGCTGCACTTCCACCGCATAGCTGGCGTCGTAGCGGTACATGGAAAAGGCGGAGATGAAGATCGCGCCGTCGACACCGACCTTGTCCATCGCCGCGACCATCTCGTCACCGGTGACGTGATCGGGCCAGTTCGGCACACTGTGCCAGGGCCGCCTCGGAGTGTTCGCCTCATAGGCATGGACCTGGGAATCGATAATCGTCATCGGGGGCGCCTCCTCTGTGCCAGGTGAGTCTGGATATTTCAGCGAAGCCGTGACCGGCATTTATTCGATGGGCCCCGGCTTGCGGCGGCTTCCGGCCTGGTCAGCCGGCCGCAAACAATTGCGCGTGGTCGTCACGCAGTTGTCGCTTGAGCAGCTTGCCGCTGGGATTCTTCGGCAGCGCCTCGGCAAACACAATCCGCTTTGGCGTCTTGAACGAAGCCAGGATCGTTTGCGAATGCGCCAGCACTTCGGGCTCGCTCAGCGAATGACCTGACTTGATCACGATCACGGCCACCACCGCCTCGACCCAGCGCGGATGCGGCACCCCGATCACAGCCACTTCCGAAACCTGTGGCAAGCGGTAGAGCGCCTCCTCGACCTCGCGGCTGGCGACATTCTCGCCGCCGGTCTTGATCATGTCCTTTTTGCGATCGACCACCGTGATGTAGCCCTCCTCATCGACGGTCGCCAGATCGCCGGAGTGGAACCAGCCACCCTCGAACGCGGCTTTGGTGCGTTCGTCATCGTGGAAATAGCCGATCATCAAATGCGGCGAGCGGTGGACAATCTCCCCGACCTCACCGGGCGTCACGTCGCGCATGGCATCGTCGACCACCCGGGTCTCGACATTGAGCACGGCGCGCCCGCACGATCCGGGCTTGCGCAGCTGATCCTCCGGACCAAGCAGCGTCGCCAACGGCGCGATCTCGGTCTGGCCGTAGAGATTCCACAGCCGCACCTCCGGCAACCGCCGCGCCAGTTCGCGGAGCACTTCGACCGGCATGATGGACGCGCCGTAATATCCCTTGCGCAGGCTCGACAGATCGGTGGAATCGAAGCGAGGCGAACGCAACAGCGATATCCAGACGGTCGGCGGCGCGAAGAACGAGCTGATGCGGTTGCGCTCGATCAGCGGCAGCAGATTGTCCGGCGTCGGAACGGCGGTGATGACGTTGGTGGCGCCGATATAGATCGAAGGACCGAAGAACACGTCCAGTTGGGCGCAGTGGTAAAGCGGCAGCGCGTGAAGGGTCAGATCGTCAGCGGCGACGCTGGCGTCGACGATGCAGCTGACATACTGCCAGATCACCGCGTCATGGGTCAGCATCGCGCCCTTGGGCGAGGATTCGGTTCCGCTGGTGTAGACGATCTGCGCCAGATCGGCGCCGGTGAGTTCGGGGTCAGGCGGAGACGTTTCACAGGCGGCGAGCGTCTCGAAACCAATCATGTCGGCCTGGGCTTCACTTGGACCCTCGGCGGGAAGCCAGATCAGGTCGCGCACGGCGGTGTCGAGCCCCTTCGCCGCGCGCGCCAGCGCGGCGAAGCCGCTGTCGGTGGCCAGCATGGTCGCGCCGGCGTGGCGCAGGATGTAGGCGACTTCCTCGGCCTTCAGCATGAAGTTGATCGGCACTAGCACCGCACCGAGCCGCGCCAGCGCAAACCGCATCGCGACGAAGGCGTGGGAATTGCGCGCCAGCACCGCAACGCGCGCGCCCCTGGTGACGCCGCGTTCGGCCAGGCCGGCGGCCACGCGTTCGCTGATGCGGTTGAATTCGGCATAGGTCCAACTTGTTTCGCCGCACACCACGGCCAGCTTGTCAGGCGTCCGCGCGGCGCTGCGGCGTAAAAGGTCCGCGAGCGTCTGGCGGCGGGTGATCGAGTGCATGCTGACGTTTCCCCTTTCGAAATCTCTTCGGATCAGTGTGCCTCCGGTCGGGGGCGCTTACAAGGTAGCTGCGACCGGACGCAAATTCGCTATCCCGCGGCGCGGAAGGCGCCCGAGCTGTGCTGATATCTCTGCCCTCTCCAATCAGAGGGCGCGGGGAATGCCGGGCGCCCGATGCGCCCGATAGCCGCGTGTGCAATATTATTGGGTAGAAGCGCACACGCGTTAGTCAGGTCACACCGGAATCACCCGGCATTCCCCACGCAATGGTTTACGGCTTATACGTGATCTCCCTGGTGAGCCGGGCTTTTTTGCCACCATCGCTTTCGCAAGTCGCCTTGCGAAAACTTGACACCAGCGTCGGGGTGTCAGGACCACACGACTTCGCC
>JBAVEE010000071.1:0-4021 GCA_049587575.1 Bradyrhizobium sp. | reverse complement strand
CTTCCACCGTGCCACCATGGGTCCCGGCTCTGCGGCGCATCGCCGAAGAGGCGCTGCACCGCGTCCGGGACACGAGGCCGTGCGTTCGGTGTTCCAAATCACCCTTATTCGGGTTACTGGATGCGCGCTTTCGCCGGCACGACGTGAGGACTGAATCACCATGCACGACATCAAATCGATCCGCGACAATCCCGAGGCCTTCGACGCCGCGCTGAAGCGGCGCGGGCTGGAGCCATTGTCGGCATCGCTGCTGGCGATCGACCAGAAGCGCCGGTCGGCAATTACGGCTGCGGAGCAGGCGCTGGCGAAGCGGAATGCTGTTTCAAAAAAAATCGGCGACGCCAAAAAGTCGAAAGACGATGTACTTGCTGCGTCGCTGATGGCCGAAGTCACAGCATTGAAGGACACCATAGCAAGTAGCGAAGGAGATGCGGTCAAACTTCAGCGTGATCTATTCTTTGGAGACCCCGAAAGTAGCGTTCTAGGACTGGCCTCTATCCCCAACCTGCCGCTCGATGATGTCCCCGA
Organism: Bradyrhizobium sp.; assembly: GCA_049587575.1. Lineage (GTDB taxonomy): Bacteria > Pseudomonadota > Alphaproteobacteria > Rhizobiales > Xanthobacteraceae > Bradyrhizobium. Next base: position 3,493 of record JBAVEE010000071.1, on the reverse strand, counting down.
CGGCGCCGACGAGCACGGCAACGTGCGCCATCACGTGTTCGGCGCGGCGCGTAACTATGTGTTCACCCCAAAACCGCATGACGATCTTGGCGACGCTCTCGGTCTCATGGATTTCGAGGCGGCGGCGAAATTATCGGGGGCACGGTTTGTCGTTTTGAAAAAGGGCATGGCGCGGCTGGAGCGCGCGATCGGGCAATTCATGCTCGATTTGCATACGAACGAGCACGGCTACGCCGAGATCAATCCGCCGTTGCTCGTGCGCGATGAAGCGATGTATGGGACGGCGCAATTGCCGAAGTTCGCTGAGGACCAGTTTCATTTATTTCCAGATGTAGTTCATCGCCGGCATACGCGTGATACCGTCGAATCCGTTTGGAAACTTGCGGTAGACACCGTCGAAAAAGATGGAATCGGAAAAGCGCGTGAGAAAGAGGGTACATTCCAAGAGGGCAAGTTTGATTTTCGTGTGAATCCCGATCGGCGCTGGCTCATCCCCACCGCCGAAGTCCCGCTGACCAACCTCGTCCGCGAATCCATCCTCGACGAAAAGGAATTGCCCATGCGCCTGACGGCGCTGACGCCGTGTTTCCGCGCCGAAGCGGGGGCGGCCGGGCGCGACACCCGCGGCATGATCCGCCAGCATCAGTTCACAAAGGTCGAGCTGGTTTCGATCACGACGCCGGAGACGAGCCGGGACGAGCACGAGCGCATGCTGGCCTGCGCGGAGGAAGTGCTGCGGCGGCTCGATCTGCATTACCGGGTGATGACGCTGTGCGCCGGCGACATGGGCTTTGCCGCCCAGAAGACCTACGACATCGAGGTCTGGATGCCCGGGCAAGGCGAGGGCGGCGCCTTCCGGGAAATCTCGAGCTGCTCGGTGTGCGGCGATTTCCAGGCCCGGCGGATGGATGCGCGCTATCGCGGGCCCGACGGCAAGCCGCGCTTCGTGCATACCCTGAACGGCTCCGGTACCGCCGTCGGCCGCGCGCTGATCGCGGTCATGGAGACCTACCAGCAGGCGGACGGCTCGATCGCCGTGCCCGAGGTCCTGCAGCCCTATATGGGCGGGGTGAAGGTCATCGCCCGCGAGACTTGATTTTCTGGCAAATTGTCCCGCCGCGCCTCGCCTTCGATGTTGCGAAGGCGCGGCGTCCCGCTATCCTCGTTTCCGCCGCGGCGAGAGCCCTTTTATCGGGAAGCGGAGATACGCAATGGCCCTGCATCGCGATATCTATTGGGTGGGCAGACAATGGGCTGTCACCGGCTACGGCATCCAGGCGTGCGACCAGAAGCAGAAGGGCCAGTTCGATATCGAGGCTTCCAGGCTATGGGAAGACGGCGTGCAGGAAAGCGTGCGCGCGCTGAAGTGGCTCAATGCAGAGGATTTCGACAACGCGATTTCCGTTGCCCGCAAGTATTATCCGGAGCCGCCGCGAACGGCCCCGCCGCTTGAGAAGCCCGTTTCGGAGCCGAAGAACAACCTTCCTTCCCCGAAGCCACTTCGAAAGGCCGCTCCATCTGACAAGCCTGTTTCGCAGCCGAAGGACAATGTTCCTTCCCCGGAACCGCCGAAGCCGGCGGTTCGAATATTCGAGATGCGCAGTCACGGTTTGCCCGCTAAATTCATCCGCGTTTGGCGCATCCGCGCGCGCGCCAGCGGTTGATCTAGCCGGCATTTGAATCGCAGTCGCGGGGATCGCGATCGGGGCTATTCACCCAATCGGATAAAGTTTTTCAAGATGAGCAATTTTGACCAGGGTCCGAGACTCCGGAAGGGTCATTGTGAAGCGTCTCGGCCTTAGGGAGTCGGTGACAGCGGGTTCGCTAACGCTCCCACGGCAAAAGGATGCGTTATGCCCGAATATCAGCCGGTATCCTCAGCCGGTATTGCCGCCATCGAGCGGCCGCGCTGCCCTGACTGCCGGCAGAACCGCATGCTGCTGTCGAGGCTCGAGGCGGGACCATCCGGCTTCGACTACCGTACATTCGAGTGCCAGAAGTGCGGTCGCGTGGAGATGATGCCGGTATCGAGCGATCCCATGAATTCGGACGTGCGCGGTTGGCTCGCCGGCGAGCTCAAACCGCCGGTTTGAACGCCGGGCACGGAACGTCGGCTCGCCGGAACCGGGCCGAGGCCCGTATGCCTCTACCCAAAATTGAGTCGCCCGCCGGACATAACGGGACTATGCTGCCGTAAGCGCACGGCCTGCGGCTTTTGCCGGTGACCGAGAGTGTTGTGCTCCCGCCTGGAACGGACCAACACATGCCCAACACCCAGTCAGCTCAGATCAACACGGCGTTTGATCCCCAGATTTTTCTGGGCGAGGCGGGCGTGGGCAAAACCATCGAGAGATACGCCAGGAACCAGAAGATCTTCAGCCAGGGCGACATCGCCGACACCGTGTTTTTCATCCAGAAGGGCAAGGTCAAGATGACGGTCCTGTCCGAGCACGGCAAGGAAGCCGTCGTCGGGATTTTCGCGGAAGGACAGTTCTTCGGCGAAGGGTGTCTGGAGGGGGCGGAACTGCGCACCGCCACAAGCCATGCCATGGAAGACTGCCTGATCACGTCGATCAAAAAGAGCGCCATGCTGGCGTTACTGGGCGCGGAGCCCAAATTCGCGCAATTTTTCATTTCCTATCTGCTGTCGCGGAATAGCCGGATCGAAGACGACCTGATCGACCAACTGTTCAATTCCAGCGAACGTCGCCTTGCGCGCCTGCTGCTGCTGCTCGCGAATTTCGGCAAGGAGGGCGACGCGCCGCCGGTCCCTGTGACGCTCAGTCAGGAGATGCTGGCGGAAATGATCGGCACCACGCGTTCCCGGGTCAGTTTCTTCATGAACAGATTCCGGAAAAAGGGATTCATCGACTACAACGGCAAGATCGAGGTTCATCGCTCGCTGCTCGACGCGGTGTTGCGCGAGAAGCCCCAGATCGACGAAGACCCGTAGCGGCTCTGGCTGCGGGGCTGCGCGTGCATCCGGTCGCCGGTGCCGTCGCCGTTAGCGAAATGCGCAAGAAACCTTCTCCAGCCATCGGCCTTACGCAAGATGACCGTCAGGGATGACGGGTTTGCCTCATGCGCGATAGCCGGATAAGACGGCGCTTCGACCGCCGTTGAACCGATCGAAGAGGGCCTTTCCGCCGATGCGAATTCTCTGCACCAATGACGACGGCATCCATGCCCCCGGCCTGAAGATCGTCGAAGAGATTGCGCGGGCGTTGTCCGACGACGTCTGGGTCGTGGCGCCCGAACTCGATCAATCCGGCGTCTCGCATTCCCTGTCGCTGAACGATCCGCTGCGCTTGCGTGAAGTCGGGCCGCGTCATTTCGCGGTGCGGGGCACACCGACCGATTGCGTCATCATGGGGGCGCGCCACATCCTCGGTGAAAAGCTGCCCGACCTCGTGCTGTCAGGCGTCAACAAGGGCCGCAACGTCGCCGAGGACGTCGTCTATTCCGGCACCATTGCAGGTGCCCTGGAAGGTAC
>JBAVEE010000070.1:0-4542 GCA_049587575.1 Bradyrhizobium sp. | reverse complement strand
TGGATGACAGTCGGGTGACGGGTCAGATTCCGTGGCAACTGCGCGGCAAATTGAAGATGGTCGTGACATATCCGCCACGATTGGCCGCATCGTCGATGAGCAAGTCGACTGGCGCCGGAGCCCGAAGCGGAGCCATGGAAAAGCGCCAAGGCTGCGCGCGCAACCTCGTTTTGACGGCGCCAGAGTCGCGACGAAGCAGACCGCGATGCGAATCGCAGACCAGCTAACCGCCAGCAAGTCGGCTGGATGGGGTGTTACTGAATGTCCCGGTACTGGTTGGAGCAGGCACTCGTCGGCAGGTCGCACGATGCTCCGAGAATTCCAGCGCCTGGCACGTATATATAACCCGGCATCCTGATCGCGTTCGCAGGAACATGCGACAGGAAGCCGTACTCCGGCCGATAGGGCAGCGCTTCGGCTTGCCTCTTCCCGGCCCATCGAGGGGTCGTGTAAAGAGCGCTCCCGCGATGGACCCGATGCGGCTTTGCCAATTTATGGCCGTTTGCGGCCGTGGCAGCCGTCGAGCCGAGCGAGATGAGAAGCGCTGCCGTGCCGAGACCGACAGCAAGCGTTGCGCGGATTGTGAGCGAGCTAACTCTGGATGACATGCGCGACCTCTTTCTTTTTTGTTCGGGAACCGCGACCCCTTGGATGCTCAAGCCTTCCAGCAAGGCAGGTTCCAGAATCTCTCAAGTAATTGCTTTTGACGCTCGCGGTAGAGGCTCGCCGGGTTTCCAACTGCGCCCGAAAAAGCCCCGCTCGCGTGAGGGCGCGAAAGCGGGGCGATGAGGTGTCGGCTGGCCGATCTGGCGTGGAGCGTGCCAGCCCGGCGTAACCTGACCATACATGCTTGACGCCGAGGTGACGGCCGATGGGGCATTCCGGCGATCAGGTACCTGGGCGCGATTCGGCCGGGGTATCATCGAGCAGCCGGCCGAGGGCATCCCAGTTTCCCTCTCGCAGTTCGGCAAGCACCGGCGTCAGGTCGGGGTTTTTCTGCACGAGCGGGGCGATGAACTTGCCAATACCCGGCGGCCCCACGAAAACGGCGCCGGCAATGCGTCCGTTTTCGACGATCAACAAACGGTGTTCGTCCGCGCGCTCCTCCGCCGAGCAAATGACTTCCTGGGTGTCGCGTGTTGCCTCGGTCAGGCCGAACCCCTTCACATCGATGCCGTCCATCTTCAAGCTGACGAGCGTGCTCGGCGGCACATATCGGGTCTCGCGGCCCAACATGGTGGTGACCGCAGCGGTGGCCTGCGCCGTGCTCACCGCCCACAACCCGCCGACGGCGCCCGGCAACTCCGCGACGTCGCCGATCGCAAAAACATTGGGATCCGAGGTGCGCAGCATCTCATCGACGATCACCCCGCGGTTGACCTTGAGGCCGGCGGCCCTGGCGATCGCGATATTCGGCTGGATGCCGGCGCAAGCGACAAATATGTCGGCTTCGATTTCCTCGCCGGTCGTGAGTTTGACCGAACGCACACGAGCATCCCCCTCGATGCGCTCGACCTCGACACCCGCTTTTACCGATATCCCTACGCCGTCGAGGTATCGCGTCAGGATCGAGCTGCCGCGTTCGTCAAGCTGGCGATCCATCAGGCGGTGGCCGCGCTGCAGGATCACGACGTTCAGGTTGAGATGCTTGAGCGCGTCCGCGGCCTCGATGCCGAGCACGCCGCCGCCGACAACGACCGCGGTGCGGCAGCCATGGGTCTGCCGCCAGGCCCGGATCGCCATCGCGTCCGACGCCTCACGCAGCACGAAGCAACCGGGTAACGTGATGCCCGGCGTCGGTGGCACCATGGCGGTGCTGCCTTGCGCCAGGATCAACCGGTCGTAGGGCAGCGCTTCGCCGGTGCCGAGTTGCACGGTGTGCTCCGCAAGATCGATACCGGTCGCGATGGTGTTCAACCACATCGTCACATTCTTCTTTTCGTCCCAGTCCGGCGGCAGCAAATGCAGTCCGGCCATGGCGGTACGGCCGTAAACCAGCCGTCCGATAGCCATCCGGTTGTAAAGCAGCAGGCTTTCCCTGGCGACGACGTCGATCTGGCACGACGGCGAGAGCCGGCGGATTTCGGACGCGGCGGTCATGCCGGCGGTGCCGTTGCCGATGATGACAACCTTCGAGATGCCGGCCTCAAGGCCGAGATCGACCTCCGGCTCCGGTTCCGGCGGCTCGGGCAGATCGCGCGGATTCATCTTGGTATCGACGACCACGCCGCCGCGCAGCGGCCGGCAGACGCAGGCCATGCGCGCCCGCCCCTCCAGTCCGAGCCGGCGCAACGTCGCGATCTCGTCATCGCCCGGCTTGCTCAGGCAATCGCCGCCGTCGACGACGACGATTGGATCGGCGCCGCACATGCCCATGCGGCAGCCGAAGTCGATGTTGACGCCGGCGGATTCGATGCCCTGCAACAGCGATTTGTTGGGATCGGCGGGAAAGTTGCGCCCCGAGCCGCGGTCGACGACGAGGTTGTCGGCAACTGCGAGGCCCGCGCCGCGCAGCGCTCCGGCATCCACGCTGACGCGCGGCTCCGCCGCCGCGGGCGCAGTTGCCTCGCGGAATTCGCGTTCGGCACGCAATCCGTTGAAGATCACGGCCAGTGCGAAAATGGCGACGGCGAGCAGGAATGCGTGGCTGCTCCACGCCGGGAATTCAAATCCTGTGAGCTTGGTAACGGTCGACAGCACGATCGGCGCGGCGAACCAGTAAAAGATCGTCAGCGCCGCCATGCTGAACGTCAGCGACGCCTTGTAGGTGCTGATGCGCACCAGCCTGGTCACCGTCATGTAGATGCCAAGCGACATCGCCATGCCTAATCCGAGATGGAGATAGTAGGCGGCGATGCCGGTCTGCGCCGGGTTCTGGGCCATGAAGAACGCGACGATGAAACCCGGCAGCGCCGCGACGAAGAATTCCTTGTGGCCGGAATACCAGGGGTCGGAGTCGGCAAGGTCGCTATGAATGGCCGCGCGAGGATTGAAATCGTAGCAGTTCTTCTGGCAGCCGACGCAGGACGGACAATAGCCATTCCTGAGGAGCACCACGGGCGCCTGTCCGTAAGCGCGCTGGATCGGCGCCAGCGGGCAGAAGGTTCCGCACCAGCCGCTGCGTCCTTTGAAGACGATTCCACCTCCCAATGCGAGGATCGAAGCGCCCAGCAGCACATAGCCCGCCATCTTCGGATCGTGATTGAGCGAGATGTGACGCAGGCTGACGATCAGGAAGAATGCGATCGAGGCGAAATAGTAAGCAAGGTTCTTCCATTTGACCGGCAGCGTATAATTCAGGCCGAAGCCGTATATGCGGGGCAACTGGTTGAGAAAGGCCATCGGACAAATCTGCCGCCACAGACCCGGTATCGCGGCAAAGCTGACCGGCAGCAGCGGAATCAACAGCGCCCACACCAGCGTCAACCCGAGCGACTGGGCGGTGATCAGAAGGTAGATCAGCCAGAACGCAAACAGCAGGGTGGCCACGCGCAGGACGCTCCAGACCAGTGCCGGCACCTTGGTCGGGATTTCGGTGTAGTTCGGAAAACGCTTGATCGCCGCTTCAGACATTTCAATTCCAAATCGTGTTGCAAAAAAATCAGCTTCGAAGTTTCGTCGACGTCCATCGCAGGCGCAGGGCCAGAATGCGGCCGAGATCAAGAAGCATCTGGCGTGCGATCACCGGATACCAGGCGCTAAGGTGCTCGAAATTGGCGCGGGTGACGCGGATGGCGCTGCCGTCGCTGCTTGCGCGGATGGTCGCGCTGCGCGGTTGGCGGTCGAAAAATGCAATCTCGCCGAAGACGGAGCCTTCGGGAATTTCGACGATCACGGTGTCGCGGCCGCGACGGTCCGGCACGACGACGTTCACCGAGCCGGATGACAGGATGTAGAACGAATCGTCGCGCTCGCCCATCTTGATGATATCGTCGCCGAGGCGGAAATGCCGGGTCTCGACGATCGGCAGGATTTTCTCCCAGGAGCCTTTCGGCAAATTTTCAAGAAAAGTGAATGCGCTCGCTGCCGGCTCGCCCGACGCTTTGCTCTGTGTCGCCCCGACCGTGGGGTACTCAAAAAAACTCATCCTGCCACCCGCAAAATCACAGGTGGATTCAGCGGAATCGCCAGCGCAAATCGCGCCTATCCTGCCCCTATTCCCCTAAATCCCCGCAAAAACATAGCATTGCAGCGGTACGCGGGCAATCCGCGAGAAGGCAACCACAACTTGTTTTAGCGACGAGCGAACCAGAGATATCGAGAGTTGCCGGTGTGAGCCGGTCCGGCTCGGGTCAAGTGGCCGGATGCGACGTCCGCGCCGAGTCCGTTTGGCGTCAAAGCCGCCCGCCCGGTTTCACGGCCCTAGTAAAACCGGTGAAAATGGTGGATCGGGCCGTGACCGTGGCCAACATCGAGACGATCCGCCGCCGCGATCGCGGCGGTGAGAAAGGCCTTGGCATTTCGAACGGCGGCCTCAAGCGCCTCACCTCTGGCAAGGAAGGCCGCGATGGCGGACGACAGCGAGCAGCCCGTGCCGTGGGT
>JBAVEE010000069.1:0-11786 GCA_049587575.1 Bradyrhizobium sp. | reverse complement strand
GTCACTATCTCGGCACCAGGCACGGCCCGACGCCGCTGATCGTCGATGTCGACGAAGCGGCCTATGGTGCATTTCTGAACTGGATGTATTTCAGTGATGCCACGCTGACCTTTCCGCAAACGCTGGTGCTGCGCTACACCCGGCTCGAACCGGAAGAACGGCGCAATCCGCAGGTCGCGACCGATTACGCCAAATGGTTTCTGGGGCGGCTGCGGGCGGTCGAGGCCGCTACCGGCAATGCGGAGACGCTCGCCGCCGGCCGGTTCACCGCGGCCGATATCGTGGTCGGCTACGCGTTGCGGCTCGCGGAAAATATCGGGCTGGCGAAAGATTTCGGACCCAACGTCGCGGCCTATTGGCAACGCCTGCAGCAACGCGACGGTTACAAAAGGGCGGTCGCCGCGGAAGAACTCGCCGGCGAGCGGCAGAAGGTGGCTCCCCGCCTCGGCGCCTGAACTCCCGAGGCGGTTCGGGTCCTTCCGGGTTCGATGCTTCGCATCGGCCCGGAATGGCGCTATGGTTGATCCCCAGGCACAGCGGTCGAAAAGAGTCGCGTGTGGAGGTTCGACCATGGACAACAAGGGCCGCGAATCCGGCCATCTGATGCTGATTACCCCCGAACGCGTCTTTTACGCCGGCCTGCTCGGCCGTCCGCGCCAACGTTGCTCGGGCGCGTTTCACGTCTATGTGGCGATCAGGGGTGGTCTTCGGCTGGCAACCGAAGGCGCAGTTGAGGATTGCGGCGAACTGGCGGTGGTGCCGCCGAATCTGCCTCATACCATCGCCAGCGACCATCGCTCGGTGATTTGCGTCCTGATCGAACCCGAAACCGTCCGCGCGGGCGCGCTGGGTCTGCTCGCGAAGCGGCTCGCGGGAGCCGAACGCCAGTTTTTCGTGGGCCGGATCCGCGCTGCTTGCGAGCAGCTGCGGCATCAGCCGTGTGACGGCGATATCTTCAGTTCCGCGTTTGACGTCATGTGCTTTGGTGACGCGCTGCCACGGCGTATCCTCGACATGCGCGTGGTGCAGGCGATCGCTCAAATCGGCCGGTTTTCCGGCGATCCGGTGACGGCGGCAAGCTGCGCGGCAGAGGCTGGGCTATCATCGTCGCGATTCCTGCACCTGTTCAAGCAGGAGACCGGCATCTCGTTTCGTTCCTTCCGTGCCTGGAAGCGCGCGCGCCACCTGCTGCACTTCGCCAATCAGGACCTCAATCTTGCGCACCTGGCACAGCATATCGGCTATCCCGACTCGACCCATTTCAGCCACTCGATCCGGCGCTTTTACGGGCTGAAGCCGCGCGCGATCTTCTCCGGCTCCCGCGATCTCGCGATCTACCGCAGCGGCCGGGCCGCCGCCGCCGCCGATAGCGCGTGGACGCAAGAAGCCGGATGATGCCTGACGCATGATCCGCCGGACCTCGGGTGGAAACCTCAAGAAAATCAAGGCGGCGCCATGAGCGACAAGGCTGTCATCACCTGCGCGCTGAACGGCGTGCTCACCGACCCGAAGCAGCATCACGTTCCGGTTACGCCGGAGGAAATGGCGCGCGAGGCCAAATCCGCCTTCAACGCCGGCGCCAGCGTGATGCATATCCATTTGCGCCAGCAGGCGCCGGGCAAGGGACACCTGCCGTCCTGGGAGGTCGCTGTCTCCCGGGAGATTCAGCAGGCGATCCGGGAGGCCTGTCCGGGCGTGATCATCAATCACACCACGGGAACGTCCGGTCCCAACTATCAGGGCGCGCTCGACTGCGTGCGCGAGACCAGGCCGGAAATGGCCGCCTGCAACGCCGGCTCGCTGAACTATCTTAAAGTAAAAGCCGACAACACCTGGGCCTGGCCGCCGATGATGTTCGATAACGCGGTCGAGAAGGTGCAGGCCTATCTCGACGTGATGAAGGCAGTCGACACGATCCCCGAATTTGAATGTTTCGACGTCGGCATCGTGCGCTGCGTCGGAATGTACCGGCAGACCGGTATGTATTCCGGGCCGCTGGAATATAATTTCGTCATGGGGGTCGCCTCCGGCATGCCGGCCGATCCCGAATTGCTGCCGATCCTCCTGAAATTAAAATTGCCGGAGTCCCGCTGGCAGGTGACCGCGATCGGACGGGCGGAAATCTGGCCGCTGCATCAGCGCTGCGCCGAACTCGGCGGTCATTTGCGCACCGGGCTCGAAGACACCTTCTATCAGCCCGACGGGAACAAGGTGACGTCCAACGGCCAGTTGATTGAAAGCATCGCGGCCTGCGCGCGCCGGGCTGGGCGCGACATAGCCAGTCCGGCCGAGGCCCGGCAGATTTTTGGAATTCTCCACTAAGCCGTCAAATCGGGGCCGCATGGCGCGGACCGGGCGACCTGGATGAGGGAGTGTGACATCGTGACAAATCTTGCGGCAACCGGCGGAGTACCCGGTCCGGGACGGATCGGCCGGGTGGCGATCGGCGACCTCCTGAAACGCGCGGCGGCGCGCTTTCCCGATCGAACCGCCGTCACCGACGGTGCGCGGCGGGTGACCTTCGCCGAGCTCGAGCGCGACGCCAATCGCTTTGCCAATTACCTGGTTTCCCGTGGCCTCAAGCCCGGCGAGAAGATTTCCACCATCTGCAACAATTCGGTCGAATTCGTCAAAGCGCTGTTCGGCATTCATCGCGCCGGCCTGGTCTGGGTGCCCATCAACACCATGCTGGGGCCTGCCGATATGGACTACATCCTCGATCATGCCGCGGTGGGTTTCGCGCTGATCGACGACAATCTCTACGGCCAGCCGGAGCGGCGCGCGGCACTGCGAAAGCGCGGCATCGACCTGATCGCGGTCGATCTGGCCGGCACGGCCGCCGGGGCAGGCCTGGAAAACTTCAACGATCTGCTGATAGGACGTTCCGAGATCGAGCCGGAGATCGATATCGACGACCGCGATCTGGCGATGATCATCTATACCTCAGGCACCACCTCGCGGCCGAAGGGCGCGATGCATTGCCACCTCGCCGTGGTCATGGCCGTCATGAGCAACGCCGTCGAGATGCAGCTTGGCCGCGATGACGGCATCACCGGCCAGTTTCCGCTGTTCCATTGCGCCGGCCATGTGCTGCTGCTGAGCTATCTGTCGGTCGGCGGCCGCATGGCGCTGATGCGCGGCTTCGATCCGGTGGTGTGCATGGAAGCCATCGTACGCGACAAGCTCACCGTCTTCGTCGGCTTGCCGCTGATGTATCAGGCGATCCTCGACCATCCGCGCCGCAAGGAGTTCGATCTCTCCGGCTTGCGGACCTGCGTCTACACGATGGCGCCGATGGGCCGTCCGCTGCTCGAGCGCGCGATAGCCGATCTGTGCCCGAATTTTGTTCTGACCAGCGGTCAGACCGAAATGTATCCGGCCACCACGATGTCGCGCCCCGAGGTCCAGCTCCAGCGTTTCGGCAATTACTGGGGCGAGTCGCTGATCGTCAACGAGACCGCGATCATGGATGAAAACGGCAATCTCCTGCCGCGTGGCCAGCCCGGTGAATTGGTGCATCGCGGGCCGAACGTCATGATGGGCTATTACAAGGATCCGAAGGCGACCGAAGAGGCGCGCAAATTCGGCTGGCATCATACCGGCGATCTCGCCGTCATAGACGAGCATGGCGAAGTGCTGTTCCTCGACCGCAAGAAGGACATGATCAAGTCCGGAGGCGAGAATGTCGCTTCCGTCAAGATCGAGGAAACCCTGCTCGCCCACCCAGCGGTGCAGAATGCCGCCGTGGTCGGCCTGCCGCATCCGCAATGGGGCGAGGCGGTCTCGGCCTTCGTCAAACTGAAGCCGGGTGCGAAGGCCGACGAAGCCGGCATCGCCGAGCACTGCCGCAAGCACCTCGGCGGCTTCCAGATGCCAAAATTCATCAAGATCCTCGATGAAATGCCGATGACCGCGACCGGCAAGCTCCGCAAGGTCGAACTGCGCCAGGCCTTTGCCGAACACTTTGCGAAAGAGGGCGCGTAGCCCCGGAAAGTGTAGTCGGAAATGGCTGTCATAGAATCAACGATCGCGCCCGGCAGCGACGCCTACAAGGCCAATCGCGCCGGGATGGTGGCGCTGATCTCGCGGATGCGTGCGCTCGAGGAGCGAACGCGCGCGGCTTCGGCCGCCGCCAGGGACCGCTTTCACAAGCGCGGGCAATTGCTGCCGCGCGAGCGCGTGGCGCTCGTGCTCGACCCCGGAGCGCCCTTTATCGAGCTTTCCACGCTCGCGGGTTACCGGTTCGATGTGTCCGATCCCGACAAGAGCGTTCCGGGCGGCGGGGTGATCGCCGGCATCGGGTTCGTCGCCGGCATCCGCTGCATGGTCAGCGCCAACGATGCCGGCATCGATGCCGGCGCGCTGCAGCCCTACGGCCTCGACAAGACGCTGCGGGTGCAGGAACTGGCGCTGGAGAACAAGTTGCCTTACGTGCAACTGGTCGAAAGCGCCGGCGCCAATCTGTTGCGCTACCGGGTCGAGGATTTTGTCAGGGGCGGCAATATCTTTCGCAATCTGGCTCGGCTGTCGGCGGCAGGCTTGCCGGTGATCACGGTGACGCATGGCTCGTCCACGGCCGGCGGCGCCTACCAGACCGGGCTGTCGGATTACATCGTGATGGTGCGCGGCAGGACGCGGGCGTTTCTCGCCGGGCCGCCGCTGTTGAAGGCCGCGACCGGTGAGATCGCCACCGAAGAGGAACTCGGTGGCGCCGAGATGCACACGAGAGTTTCCGGGCTCGGCGACTATCTCGCCGAGGACGACCGGGATGCGTTGCGTATCGCGCGCGACATCATGGCCAACCTGCAATGGGACCGGCCCAGCGCAAGCACCGCGCCGCATCGCGGGCCTCGCCACGACCCGGACGAATTGCTCGGCATCATGCCGATGGACCACAAGCGGCCGGTCGATATGCGCCAGGTGATCGCGCGCATCGTCGATGATTCCGATTTCGTTGAGTTTGGCGCCAATTACGGCCCTGCCACGGTTTGCGGCCATGCCCGCGTCGAGGGGCAGGCGATCGGGATCGTCACTAATAACGGCCCGCTCGATCCCGATGGCGCCAACAAGGCGACGCACTTCATCCAGGCTTGCTGCCAGTCGCGCACGCCGCTTTTGTATCTGAACAACACCACCGGCTATATGGTCGGCAAGGCCTATGAAGAAGCCGGCATGATCAAGCACGGCTCGAAGATGATCCAGGCCGTGACCTCGGCCACCGTGCCGCAAATCACGATCTATTGCGGCGCGTCCTTCGGCGCCGGTAATTACGGCATGTGTGGACGCGGCTTTCACCCGCGCTTCTGTTTCTCGTGGCCCAACGCCAAGACCGCGGTGATGGGCGGCGAACAGGCCGCCGAAACCATGGCGATCGTGACCGAGGCCGCGGCGATCCGGCGCGGCAAGCCGATCGAAAAGGAAAAGCTCGATGCGATGAAGGCGCAGATCATCGGGGTGTTCGACGGCCAGATGGACGCATTTTCAACCAGCGCCCGAGTGCTCGACGATGGCGTGATTGATCCGCGTGACACCAGGGCGATATTGAGCGAGGTGCTGGCGGTCTGCCGCGAGGCCGAGTCGCGCGCGCCGCAGCGCATGCAGTTTTCGGTCGCGCGGCCATGAGCAGACCGACGCAGGTTAGGCCATTCCGCAAGATCCTGATCGCCAACCGTGGCGAGATCGCGCTGCGGATCATGCGCACCGCGCGCCGGCTCGGCTATGGCGTGGTCGCGGTCTATTCCGATGCCGACCGGGACAGCTTGCATGTGCGCGAGGCGGATGAGGCCGTCCGGATCGGCGAGGCGCTGCCGGCGCAATCCTACCTTAACATCGGCGCGATCATCGCGGCGGCCGAATTATGCGGCGCGGACGCGGTTCACCCGGGTTACGGCTTTCTCGCCGAGAATGAGGATTTTGCGCGGGCCTGCCGCGATGCGGGTCTGGTGTTCATCGGGCCGTCGCCGGAAGCCATCAAGGCGATGGGCAACAAGGCCGGCGCCAAGGAAATCATGCAGGCCGCGGGGGTGCCTTGCGTACCCGGCTATCAGGGCGCGGACCAGAGCGATACCGCGATGCTGGCCGAGGCCCACAGCATCGGCTTTCCCGTGATGATCAAGGCCGTCGCCGGCGGTGGCGGGCGCGGCATGCGGCTGGTCGCGGATGCAGCAGCCTTCCCCGATGCCTTGCGCGGTGCGCGCGCCGAGGCGCAAGGCGCGTTCGGCGACGCCACATTGATCCTGGAGCGCGCCATCATCGATCCCCGCCACATCGAAATTCAGGTATTCGGCGACGTCTTCGGCAATGCCATCCATCTCGGCGAGCGCGATTGCTCGGTTCAGCGACGGCACCAGAAGCTGATCGAAGAAGCGCCGTCGCCGAAGGTCACGCCGGAATTGCGGGCGCGCATGGGTGCCATTGCGGTCAACGCCATCAAATCGATCGGCTATCAGGGGGCCGGCACGCTGGAATTCCTGCTCGACCAAAACGGTGAATTCTATTTCATGGAAATGAATACGCGGCTGCAGGTCGAGCATCCCGTCACCGAGGCGATCACCGGGCTCGACATGGTCGAATTGCAGTTGCGCGTCGCCGGCGGCGAGCCGCTGGGGCTCAAGCAGGAAGATATCCAATTCTCCGGCCACGCCATCGAGGTCAGGCTATGCTCGGAGGACGCGGCCCATGACTTCATGCCGCAGTCCGGCCGGATGGCGTTGTGGCAGATGCCGGACGGGCTTCGCGTCGAGCACGCGCTGCAGTCCGGCTCGGAGATTCCGCCGTTCTACGATTCGATGATCGCCAAGCTCGTCAGCCACGGCGCCACTCGCGACGAGGCGCGGCGCAGGCTTATTCAAGGGGTCGAACAAGTCGCAGCGTTCGGCGTCACGACAAATCAGGCGTTTCTGGCCGCCTGCCTGCGGCATCCGGAATTTGCGGCAAGCGGGGCCACCACCGCCTTCATTGAACGAAACCGCGCCGATCTGCTTGCCCCGCGCACGGGGGCGCATTCGGATGCAGCCTTCGCGGCGTTACTGCTCTACGTAACGGATCCTTTCGCGCCGCCATGGCGGGTCGGGCGGACGCTGGCGGCGACATTTCCGCTTCCCGCCCGCGTTGGGCTGGATCATGGCGTCTACGATCTCGAGGTCGTGCGTGAGCGCGACGGCGGCTATGCGGCCCGCCTCGATGGCACGGAATACAGGTTCGAGATCGACGAGCTCGGCCGCGAGGCCATTCGTTTCCGCAGCGGCGGCCTCACCGAATCGGCAAGATTCTTCCGTGACGGGATTCACCTCTATATCTTGCGCCGAGGCGTCACGCTTTCGGTCCGCGATCTCACGATGTCAGCACCGGCGACCGCGTCGGCGAGCAGCGGCGACGGCAGGATCCGTGCCGCCATGAACGGCCGCGTGGTCGCGATTCTGGTCAAACAGGGAGAGCGCGTGACGGCCGGCCAGCCGGTCGTTACGCTGGAGGCGATGAAAATGGAACATGTTCATTATGCCCCGTTATCAGGCACGGTTGTCGCCGTCGACGTCACAGAGGGTGAGCAGGTGACGACCGGAAGGATCGTCGTCGAGATCGAAGCCTCGGGCGCGTGACTTGTCGCGACGTCTGGAATCGACCGCGTCATTTCGCTGCGATGCAATGACTCGCCGGTTATGGTGCGGAGCGCAACCCGCACGGTGCATTGATGAGTTCATGGCGCCGATTGTCTCGGCGGGAGATGGCTTCTTCCGGGATGGACGCGATGCAAATAATCGATAATTCTATCTGTCGCCGTTCCGCTCACGCGACGATCTAGCGGGATGCAGCTGCGGATCGGGACCTCGGCTCCAAGAAGAGTTCAATGAAGAACCTGGAGAAACGACACATGGGGAGGACAGAGAATGGCGGGCATGCATTCGCTCGATCGACTGATCGGCAACGAATATCCGGTTTTTGCCACGGATGCCGATCTCCGCGCCTTCGAACAGATCCCTTACGCTGACCGCATCGCCGCCCAGAGTACCTACGACGCCATCAAGCTCGGCGCGGCCAGGAATCCCGATGCACCGGCCATCCAGTTTCTTCCCAATGCCGACCCGGCCGACACGCCAATAGTCATTTCCCACCGCGATTTCGTCGCGCGCGTCACGCAAGCGGCCAACATGTTCCACGCGCTCGGAGCCTCCGGCAACGACGTGGTGAGTTTCCTGCTTCCGTTGTTGCCGGAGGCCTTCATCACGCTGTTCGGCGCCGAAGCCGCCGGTATCGCCAATCCCGTCAATCCGCTTCTGGAGCCGCATCAAATCGCGGAAATCCTGCAGGCTGCCAACACCACGATCCTTGTCGCCCTCGGCCCGCTGCCCGGCACGGACATATGGAAGAAGGTGGAGCAAGTTCGCGGGAAACTGAAGCACCTCAAGGCCATCGTGCAGGTCCATGGCCCCGGCGATCCGGCGAACAAGGTTTATTCCTTCAGCGATCTCATCAAGGAGCAGCCTTCCGACAGGCTCGTCAGCAACAGGCGGATTTCCGGCGAGCAGACCGCGGCTTACTTTCATACGGGAGGCACCACCGGCACACCGAAGCTTGTCTGCCATACCCATGCCAACCAAGTCTATCAGGCATGGGCCTGCAATCTCCTGCTCAAATCGAGACCCGGAGCCAATCTGCTTTTCGGCATGCCGCTGTTCCACGTCGGCGGCTCGCTCACGCAGGCGTTGAGCAGCCTGGCAGCCGGCAATTGCCTGGTCGTTCTGTCGCCTTCCGGATGGCGCAATCCCGCAGCCGTAAGGAACATCTGGGGCCTTGTCGAACGCTTCAAGCCCGAAGTGCTGTCCAGCGTCCCGACGGTTCTGGCTGCAACGTTCGCGATCCCGCCCGGCAATGCCGATCTGTCGAGCTTGCAATATGCGGCCGGCGGCGGATCGGCGATTCCCGTGGCTGTCGGCAGCGCGATCGAGGAAAGGTTCAAGATCCCGGTCATCGAGGTTTACGGCATGACCGAGACCTCAAGCGTCCACACCATGGCTTACCCGGATCGTCCCATACGTCTGGGGTCTGTCGGCTTCCCGGTTCCCTATAGCCGCGTCCGCATCGTCAAGCTCGACGAGAACAATCGCGTCGAGCGTGACTGCGAGCCCGACGAGATCGGCGTCGTGATCATGGCCGGACCCGGTGTGTTCGGCGGCTATCTCAACGAAGCCCACAACAGGAATGCGTTCGTGGATGGAGATTGGGTCAACTCCGGAGATCTGGGCCGTCTCGACAAGGATGGCTACCTCTGGATCACCGGCCGCGCGAAGGATCTGGTTATTCGCGGCGGCCACAACATCGATCCCGGCCCGATCGAGGAGATCATGTTTCAGCACCCCGCCGTCGGCCTGGCAGCCGTGGTCGGTCAGCCCGATCCCTATGCCGGCGAGTTGCCCGTCGGCTACGTGCAATTGAAACCAGGTGTGAGTGTTGAACCGGGCGAACTGGAAGCCTGGGTCCGTGAGCGCACGCCCGAGCGCGCCGCCGTTCCCGCGCAGATTATTCCAATCGATCCGATGCCGCTCACCGGCGTCGGCAAGGTGTTCAAGCCTCAGCTGCGGTGGGATGCGGCCAAGCGGGTATTCACCGGGGTTCTCGCGCCTCTGGTGGAGAGAGGCGTCAAGTGCGAGGTTCAGGTCGGTCCGCATGGCAGCCATGGCAGCATCGCCACGGTCACCATCGCGCAGGTCCCAGAGCAGAAGCGCGAGGCGGTCGCTGACGAGGTGCATGCCTTGCTCGCCCCGTTCGTGATGCGCCACCAGATCGACTATGTGTAGTCAGGCTACGTCGTGGTGGTGGCACGATCCAGCACGCTCGATGCTAACCGCGCATGACCTCGATCACCGCCGATCCGGTTGGCTTGCGCGGCCTCGGCAGCTTCACCAATGACGCCGGCCAGCTGCCCGAGCGGATCAGGTTGACGGCTTGCAATCGCGATCAAAGGGAGCGAACATCTGTCGCCAAAGAATAAATAAGAGAAAGCCGGGATGGGAATCAGGAGCCTCGGGCAGCAGGGAATCGTATTTGCGGTTTTTGCGGCGCTATTTGTCGTCTTCGCGCTTATCCTCCCCGGCTTTTTGACAACCGCGAATATGCTGACGCTACTGCAGAACGTGGCGGTGCTCGGCATTCTCGGCCTTGCGATGGCCATCGTCGTGATCGGGCGCGGCATCGACATTTCGCTGATCGCCGCGCTGGCGGTGCCGCCGGGGCTCGTGCTGCAGATGGTCCAGGACGGCCACTCGCTGCCGACCGCGCTGGCCGCGGCGTTTGCATTGACGACGCTGTTCGGGCTCCTCAACGGCTGGCTGATCGCCTATGCCGAGGTGCCGTCGCTGTTCACCACTCTGGCGTCGGGATTGTTTCTCGCCGGTCTCGGCCAGGCGGCGCTGTTCAAGCTCGACGTGGTGCAGTGGAGCCCGGGGCTCGATGGATTCGAGAAGCTTGGACAGGGCAATCTGTTCGGCATACCGATGCCGATCGTGATGTTCGCGCTGTTCTGCGTCGCCGCGGCATTTTTCCTGCGGCGGACGCGGCTCGGCGCCTATATCTACGCGATCGGCGACAATCCCAACGGCGCGCGGGTCACGGGCATTCCGACCCGGCCCATCATCGTGCTGCAATATGTGCTGGCGGCGCTGATCGGCTTCGGGGCGGGCCTGATCATGGCCGCTTCCGTCAACAGCATGCCGACGCGCATCTTCAATTCGACGCTGATCTACGACGTCATCCTGGTGGTCGTGCTCGGCGGCATCGGCCTGTCGGGCGGCCGCGGCGGAGTGCTCAACGTCATCATCGGCACGCTCCTGATCGGCACCATGCTCAACGGCATGACCATCATGGACGTCTCCTATTCCGGCCAGAACCTCGTCAAGGGCGTGGTGCTGCTGGCCGCTGTGATCGCGGATTCCTTCCTGAACCCGCGCAACGAAGAGACGGCACAACAAGGCGATATCTGAACCGCCGCCTTAACGGATCAATCAATAAAAGGGAGGACGACATGACACGATCTGCAAAGACACCATTGAGGACCATGCTGTTCGGGCTTGGCCTTGCCGCCGCCGCGGCTTCGCCCGCGCTGGCGCAGAAGGGCCTCGACGAGCCGTTTCAGAAATCATTCAAGGAATCTCTCGCCGGCAAGACGGTGGCCTATGTGCCGGTGGCGATGAACTTCGACCTCACCGAGGGCTGGTTCGCCGGCCTCAAGAAGGAACTCGAACCCTACGGCGTCAAGGTGATCGTGCGCGATCCGAACTGGAGCACCAATGCCGGCGCCCAGGCGGTGACGACGCTGATCTCCGAAAAGCCGGCGGCGATGGTCATCCACAATCCGGACGTGCAGACCTACGCCAAGCTGCTGCAGCGCGCCGAGAACGAGGGCATCTACGTCATCCAGATCAACATGGGCTCGAGCTATCGCTCTTCGGCCTTTGTCGGCGCCAACTGGATCGAGATCGGCGAACGCGACACCGAGGCCGTGGTCAATTTCTGCAAGGGCAAATCGAACAAGATCGCGATCGTGCAGGGCGCGCTGTCGGCGGCGGCGAGCGCGTACACCCTCAAGGGCGTCGAGAACGTGCTGGCCAAGAATCCCGATATCAAGGTCGTCTCCAGCCAGGCCGCCGATTGGGATGCGGCGAAAGCCAAGGCGATCACCCAGACCGTGCTGAAGCAGAATCCGGATCTCTGCGGCATCGTCGGCTTCTGGGACGGCATGGATATCGGCACCGCGGCCGCGGTGAAGGAAGCGGGCCTCACCGGCAAGGTGT
>JBAVEE010000068.1:0-9964 GCA_049587575.1 Bradyrhizobium sp. | reverse complement strand
GGCGTGATGCGCCCTTCTCGAACTGGGAAAGAATCTTCTCCGAACCGGGAAAACCGCCGGCGCGGGCGCCGCCGGTGCGGCGGCTCTTCTGCACCGACCATTCCAGAGCGCCCTCGACCGGCGTCGTCGTGGTGTCGATGTCGTGGCCATAGAGGCAAAGCCCGGCCTCCAGCCTGAGACTATCCCGCGCCCCGAGCCCGACCGGCAGCACGTGGCTTTCGGCAAGCAGATCCTTCGCAAGCCGTTCGGCCGCCTCGGCCGGGACCGAAATCTCAAAGCCGTCTTCCCCGGTATAGCCCGAGCGCGAGACGAAGCATTCGACGCCGCCGACGCGACGCGGGCCGGCGTCCATGAAGCGCATCGCCGGAACTTCGGCGCAGAATTTTGCCAGCACCGATTCCGCCCTTGGCCCCTGCAGCGCGATCAGCGCGCGGTCGGGGAGGGGCTCGGTGACGCAAACATCCGAGAGACGGGCGCGCAGATGCGCCTCGTCCTCCGCCTTGCAGGCGGCGTTGACGACCAGGAACAGGTAGTCGCCGAAATTCGCCACCATCAGGTCGTCGAGGATGCCCCCTGATTGACTGGTGAACTGGGCGTAGCGTTGCCGTCCCGGCGCAACCGCAAGGATGTCCTGCGGCACCAGCCGCTCCAGCGCCAGGGCTGCGTCCTCGAGCTTGCCGGACTTCGGCCGCAGCGCGATCTGACCCATGTGGGAGACGTCGAACAGACCGGCGGAGGTTCGGGTATGCAGGTGTTCCCTGAGCACGCCGGTTCCGTATTGCACCGGCATGTCATAGCCGGCAAAGGGCACCATCTTGCCGCCGCTTGCGACATGCAGCGCGTGCAACGGGGTGCGTTTCAGCTCCGATGGCGGGGAAGGTGGATTATCGCGCGCAAGCATCACAGGGCCCTCGCGGTTTTTCGGGGGTGATTCCCCAAAAAACCCGGAAAGCCCCATCTGTCGCTGTGCCTGAGAGTATTATCCCGTCGGCGGGCACATCCGGGCCGAAACCCCTCGGTGCCTCTTTCCAGATACTGTCAAAGTCACGCGGTCCGTTTGCCTGAGAGTTTCCGGGGCGGTTGCTCCTTCGGCGCCGGCATTAAGCCGATCTCTCCCGACGCGACTGTCTTGAACAGATAGGAGGAAAACACAGCCGTGCCAAGGCTGTCAACGCAGCCGCAGCATCTATCAACGGCTGTGCGGCAAGCCCCTGATCCCAAGCACACTTTCTGGACAGCGCCTGCCCCCTTGTCTAAAAGCGGTGCGCCGGAGGAAAGACCCGTTCATGGGCGGTTCCCGGACGGTTTTGCGATTGGACTGACATGAGCGGCGTTAACGAGATCAGGTCGACATTCCTGAAATTCTTTGCCGACAACGGCCACGACATCGTGCCGTCGTCGCCGCTGGTGCCGCGCAACGACCCGACCCTGATGTTCACCAACGCCGGCATGGTGCAGTTCAAGAACGTCTTTACCGGTGTCGAGAAGCGCCCCTATGTGCGCGCCACCACCTCGCAGAAATGCGTGCGCGCCGGCGGCAAGCACAACGATCTCGACAATGTCGGCTACACCGCGCGGCATCACACGTTTTTCGAGATGCTCGGCAACTTCTCGTTCGGCGACTATTTCAAGGATCGCGCCATCGAACTGGCGTGGAACCTGGTGACCAAGGAATTCGGCCTGCCGAAGGACAAGCTCACGGCCACCGTCTATGTCGACGACGACGAGGCGTTCGATCTCTGGAAGAAGATCGCGGGGCTGCCCGAATCCCGGATCATCCGCATCGCGGGCTCCGACAATTTCTGGCAGATGGGCGACACCGGTCCGTGCGGGCCGTGCTCGGAAATCTTCTACGACCATGGCGACAAGATCTGGGGCGGCCCGCCGGGTTCGGCGGAAGCCGAGGGCGATCGCTTCATCGAGATCTGGAATCTCGTGTTCATGCAGTACGAGCAGGTCTCCCCGGGTGTGCGCACCCCGCTGCCGAAACCGTCGATCGACACCGGGGCGGGACTGGAGCGGGTCGCAGCCGTCCTGCAGGGCAAGCATGACAATTACGACATCGATCTGTTTGTCGCGCTGATCCGCGCCATCTCCGAATTGACCGGCGCCGATCCGCAAGGCGACCATAAGGCCTCGTTGCGGGTCATCGCCGATCACTTGCGCGCCTCGTCGTTTCTGATCGCCGACGGCGTGCTGCCCTCGAACGAAGGCCGCGGCTACGTGCTGCGCCGGATCATGCGTCGTGCGATGCGCCATGCGCAATTGCTCGGCGCCAGGGACCCGCTGATGTACCGGCTGGTGTGGGCGCTGGTGCGCGAAATGGGCCAGGCCTATCCGGAACTGGTGCGCGCCGAAAATCTGATCGAGGAAACCTTGCGGCTGGAAGAGACCCGGTTCCGCAAGACGCTGGATCGCGGGCTTTCCATTCTCGACGAAAAGAGCGCTTCCCTGAAAAAGGGCGATATGTTCGACGGCGACACCGCCTTTACGCTGTACGACACCTACGGCTTTCCGCTCGATCTCACCCAGGATGCGCTGCGCAACCGCGGCATCGGCGTCGACATCGCTTCGTTCACCGACGCGATGGACCGGCAGCGCGCGAAGGCGCGCGCGGCGTGGGCGGGCTCCGGCGATACCAAGGCCGCAACCTATTGGTTCCCCTTGCGCGAGAAATACGGCGCCACTGAATTTCTTGGCTATGAGACCGAAGAGAGCGAAGGGGTCGTCCAGACGATCATTCGCGATGGCGAAGAAGTAACCGAGTTGAGACCCGGCGAAAGCGGCGAGATCATTCTCAATCAAACCCCGTTTTATGCCGAGTCCGGCGGGCAGGTAAGCGACACCGGTTGGCTGATGCGAGCCTCCGACAGGGAAATCGTTGCCACTGTGCTTACCTGCCACAAGCAGGCTGGCGATCTCGTTGTGCACAACGCCAGGGTCGAGAATGGCGGCCTCAGGGTAGGCGACGCACTTCGTCTCGAAGTCGATCACGACCGGCGAAGTGCCATTCGCCGAAATCACTCCGCGACGCATTTGCTGCACGAAGCCTTGCGCCAGGTGCTCGGCGATCACATCGCCCAGCGTGGTTCGCTGGTGGCGCCGGACCGCTTGCGCTTCGACTTCGTGCATCAGAAGCCGATCACGCCGGAAGAGCTGAGCCGGATCGAGGATATCGCCAATGAGGTGGTGCTGGAGAATGACGAAGTCACCACCCGGTTGATGGCGGTGGACGACGCGCGCGAGGCCGGCGCCCGCGCGCTGTTCGGCGAAAAATATGGCGACGAGGTACGCGTGGTCTCGATGGGCAAGACCGCCCGCGAGCACGGGGCCAACGCGCTCGGCTGGTCGGTGGAATTGTGCGGCGGCACCCATGTGCGCCGCACCGGCGATATCGGCCTGATTTCGGTCACCGGCGAAAGCGCGGTGTCGTCGGGCGTTCGCCGCATCGAGGCGCTGACCGGACGTTATGCGCGTAAACATGCCAACGAGACGATGCAGCTCGCCAGGTCAGCGGCGTCCGAGCTGCGCACGCCGCTCGAGGAGATGCCGGCGCGGATCGCTGCGCTGATGGAAGAGCGCAAGAAGCTGGAGCGCGATGTGTCGGACGCGCGCAAGAAACTGGCGATGGGCGGTGGTGCCGCGGCTTCGAACGGATCGGCGGCGGGTGCCGCGGGCGTTCGCGAGGTCGGCAACGTCAAGCTGATGGCGCGGGCGGTCCAGGGTATCGAAATGAAGGACCTCAAGAGCCTGGCCGATGACGGCAAGAAGCAACTCGGCTCCGGCGTGGTCGCCATCGTCGGCGTCACCGGGGACGGCAAGGCCGGCGTGGTGGTTGGCGTCACCTCCGATCTCACCTCGCGTTACAACGCGGTCGATCTGGCGCGCGTCGCCTCGGTTGTGCTCGGCGGCAAGGGCGGCGGCGGACGGCCCGACATGGCGCAGGCCGGCGGCCCCGACGGCGCCAGGGCCGATGATGCGCTCTCGGCCATCGAAAAGGCGATGGCCGGCGCGTAGTGCGGTTGGTCGGCCGCGCGATGGTTGAGGAATATCAAGTCCGCGGGCCGCATAAGGGGCTATATGTAACGTCCTTTGATTCCGGGGTTCGCGTCAGAGGATAGCTGCGAGGACACGCGAACTTCCAAAAAACCGAGACATTGGCAGTGGCGATCTTTCCGCGCAGCAAGCGGCTCAACGACCCCGACCTGAGGGATCGCCTTTACGAACTGCTCGAACCCAATCACCTGCCTTATTCCGGCGGCGCACGCTTCGTCCGGCTGATCGTTTCGATCATCATCATCGATGTACTGGCGATGATCCTTGCGTCGGTGCCGCAGTTCGACGCGCGTTTCGGCTGGCTGTTCACTATCGTCAAGATCGGCGCGGTGGCTGTTTTCGGACTGGAATATCTGGCCCGGCTCTGGAGCGCGGTCGGTCACTCGCCGCGGAAGAAATCGCCGGCGCAGGATCGAATCGAATATGCGGTCTCGAGCCTTGGCATCATCGACCTGCTGGCGTTCCTGCCGGCGGCGATCGCGCTGATCGCCGGCAGCCGCTCGACACTCGTGCTGCTCGGCGTGCTGCCGTTTTTCAAGCTGGTGCGTTATTCGCCGGCGATGCGCTCGCTGCTGGCAGCCCTCCATGCGGAGCGACGAACGCTGTTCGGTTGCCTCGTGATTCTGGCCGGCGCGGTGCTGGTGTTCGCCTCGCTGCTTTACGGCATCGAACACGACGTGCAGCCCGATAAATTGGGCACCATTCCGCAGGCGATGTGGTGGGCGATCGTGACGCTGGGGACGGTGGGCTATGGCGACGTCGTCCCGGTCACGCCGTTGGGCAAGCTGGTGTCGGTATTTGCCATCGTCGGCGGTCTGACGATGATCGCGCTGCCGGTGGCGATCATTTCAACCGCCTTCGCCGACGAGGTAAGGCGGCGCGATTTCGTGGTGACCTGGGGGATGCTGGCGCGGGTGCCGCTGTTCTCGCATCTTTCCGCCGCCGAGATCGCCGACATCATGCGGCTGCTGCGAGCGCAGACCATCGAGTCAGGCGAGATTCTGGTGCGGCGCGGCGATGTCGCGTCCTCGATGTATTTCATCACCGCGGGCGAGGTCGAGATCGAATTGCCCAACCGGCGCGTTCGGCTTTCGGATGGCACGTTCTTCGGGGAAATCGCGTTGCTGCACCGTACCAAACGAAGCGGCACGGTGACGGCGACGCGCAAAACGAGACTGCTGGCGCTCGATGCGCAGGATTTCCACGCCTTGATCGAACGCATGCCCACGCTCGCGTCGCATGTGCGCAAGACGGCGAAGGCGCGGCTGGCGGATTCCGGCGATCTCGCCGTCGCCGAACTCTCGCAGGCCGCGCATGACGATCAGCCGGCCGACAAATAGCTGGCAGCTCACGCGATGCATTTCCGGATATAGGGCAGGTTGATGTCCCATAGCTCGTCAAGCAATTGGACGGCAGCGGTTGCGGAGTTGACGACAGGATCGATCAGGAGCGCCTGCAGCGCCAGCTCCTTTGAGGCATGTACCGCCGCCTCGACGGCCAGTTGCTGCACGTTGACCTGAACCGTCATGAGTTTGGCGACCGGATCGGGCAACGGGCCGAGTGAAACCGGATGAATGCCCGCCATGTCCGCCATCACCGGCACTTCCACGGCGGCGCTGGCCGGCAGGTTTGGAATTGTCTTTTGGTTATAGACCACGCCCGATTCGATGAGTTGCTTGCGGTTGTGGAGCACAGCCGAAATGACGGCAACAGCTCGTTCGCCCGATGGGGTCAGCCACCACCAGGGAATCTCCGCCTTTCCTGAAAGCACGTCGTCGATCGTCTGTTCCGTCTTCGCCCGCTCGCCTTGGTCCCATTCGAAATTGTATCCGCCTTCGCCGGCTTCCCAGCCAAATGGCAGGTATTCGCCGACATGGGCGTCGCCGCAGCCGAGCCAATAACCAAAGGCTCGAAACAGATTCCGCGTCAGCGGCGAAACCGACGGGTCGTGGCTTTTTTCCTTTTCGCGCAACAGCGGATAGAGGTCGGCGCCTGTATTCCGATCGCGCACCTGCATGAGACACTGAAAATGATTCAGGCCCGCGCCCCACACCTCCACCTGTTCGGCAGGCAAGCCAAGGATGGAGGCGACCTGGTTTCGCGCCAGGAAAATTCCGTGGCACAGGCCCATGGTGCGAATCTTGCTGTATTGACCCAGGGCCAAAACGATACGGCTTTCAGGGTTGGAAAAGTTGATGAACAGCGCCCGCGGACAACGCAGTTCCATCTCGCGTATAAATTCGAAAACGACGGGCAATGTGCGCAAGGTAAAGAACAAGCCGCCGGGGCCGCCGTTCTCTCCCAGTGTGTGACGAATGCCGAATTTGCGCGGCACCTCGAAATCGAGCTTCCAGAGCCGGTTCCGATCGATGGCGGTCGAATGGATGACAAACTCCGCGCCGTCGAAGGCCGCCCGCCAATCGGTGGTGCACTCGATCTTCAATCCCGCGCCCGATTTTTCGTTGAGCAGCTTTGCGAGGCGCTCCGCACGCTTGAGCCTGTCGACGTTCCTGCCGACCAGGATCAATGTGCTGCCGGTCAGATCATGACTGGAGAAAAGATCCCGGAACATGCTGATGCCGAACGATGCACTGCTTGCGCCAAGAAAGACGATTTTGGTGACCGGCGTCATTTCGTTCCCCGGGGGCGCGGCTTGGCCGGCCGTTCAGACCCGAAGACTATACCGGATTGTCACATCGACTGGAGTACTGCTTTAGCCGACATTCCCCGGATGCCGCCTTCGATTCCAGGGACAAATCCATCTGCGGGGCTTACGGGAAGCCTCGAGGTTCTTCTGCATTCAACCTGACGGCCGCACTCGCGGGTTTTGGTCGAAAATCAACAGGGCGGCCAGCCCTCGTCAACCCTTGCGCAGGAACACGTACTCGGCGGCGTAAGGCGCGCTTTTGAAGCTGCCGATCTTGTCGCAGGCGCCTTCGAGCTTTCCGCCCTGGGTATTGATCCGCTGCACCGTCGTGACCCCGGCAAGGACGCCGCTGCCGCGCCGGGAGGTCACCTCCAGCTTGAGCCAGGCGATATCGTTCGCGGTCGCGCCCGGGGCATTGCCGGTCACCTTGCCGACCACGGCGCTGCCGTCGCTGTGCTCCCAGTTCGGTCCGGCATAGTGCCGGCCGATCGTTTTGCCATCGACGATCAGGGTCGCGATCGGTTCACGAAACGCCCAGGCCGACTTGCCGTCGGCGCCGGCCTTGCATTCATAGACCTGCGCGCCTTCGGCGTGCACGCTGAGCACGACGGTCTCTCCCGGCGCGGCGATGGCGCCGGGCAGGGGTGTTTCGGCGGCAGGTGCGGTCATTGGCGAAGCCAACAGCCACAACAGTGCAAGCGCAGTGCTCCTGGGGAATGGCATGGTCGCGCTCTCCAAATTTGCCCTTATCGCTAGGGCCGAAGCGACGAAGCAATCCAGATGGCTATTCGATACCTTGGATTGCTTCGCTGCGCTCCCAATGACGGTTTAGGCCAATTCTCGCTTCGCTTTTGTTCAGGCCATCGCCTTGGTGAGGTTTTCCGCGACCTTGTCGAGGAAGCCGGTGGTTGACAGCCAGCGCTGGTCGGCGCCGACCAGCAGCGCGAGGTCCTTGGTCATGAAGCCGGCTTCGACGGTATCGACGCAGACCTTTTCCAGCGTCAGCGCGAATTTCTCGAGCGCCTCGTTGTTGTCGAGCTTGGCGCGATGCGACAGCCCGCGGGTCCAGGCGAAGATCGAGGCGATCGAATTGGTCGAGGTTTCCTTGCCCTTCTGATGCTCGCGGTAATGCCGCGTCACGGTGCCGTGGGCGGCCTCGGCTTCCACCGTCTTGCCGTCCGGCGTCATCAGCACCGAGGTCATCAGGCCGAGCGAGCCGTAGCCTTGCGCGATGGTGTCGGACTGCACGTCACCGTCGTAGTTCTTGCAGGCCCAGACGTAGCCACCCGACCATTTCATCGCGGCCGCGACCATGTCGTCGATCAGGCGGTGTTCGTAAGTGATGTGCTTGGCGTCGAATTTCGACTTGAATTCCTTGTCGAAGATGTCCTGGAAGATGTCCTTGAACCGCCCGTCATAGACCTTGAGAATGGTGTTCTTGGTCGAGAGATAGACCGAGTAACCCTTGGCGAGACCCTGGTTGAACGAGGCGCGGGCGAAATCGGCGATGGAATCGTCGAGATTGTACATCGCCATCGCCACGCCGGCGCTGGGAGCCTTGTAGACTTCCCGCTCGATCACCTTGCCGTCCTCGCCAACGAATTTCATCGTCAGGGTGCCCTTGCCCGGGAACAGGAAGTCGGTGGCACGATACTGGTCGCCGAAGGCGTGGCGGCCGATGATGATCGGCTTGGTCCAGCCGGGCACCAGCCGCGGCACGTTCTTGCAGATGATCGGTTCGCGGAACACCACGCCGCCGAGGATATTGCGGATGGTGCCGTTCGGCGATTTCCACATTTCCTTCAGGCCGAATTCCTTCACCCGGGCCTCATCCGGGGTGATGGTGGCGCATTTGACGCCGACGCCGACCTGCTTGATGGCGTTGGCGGCATCGACCGTGACCTGGTCGTTGGTCTTGTCGCGGTATTCCATCCCGAGGTCGAAATACATCAGGTTGATATCGAGGAACGGGTTGATCAGCTTGTCCTTGATGTATTGCCAGATGATCCGGGTCATCTCGTCGCCATCGAGTTCGACGACGGGGTTGGTCACCTTGATTTTTGCCATGGAGATCGGGCCTTTTTTGGAAATAGCGCGTTTCGGGGTGGATGGGATGATACGCGCGCTATAGCACCGCAAACGGCTTGGCGAAAGCCAAGGCGTTATGCAGTTTCAGCCGATCTTTTGGTCCAGAGCCTCGGTTCTGGTTGATCAGAACCGAGGCTCTGTCTCTTTGATCTTGACGCGCCTTCGTCACCAGAGCCGGTACCCGCTTCGTCCGAAAACGCCCTAGAACGCCGCCTGCGTGGCCGTGCCCGCCACCACGTACCAGGTGACGAAGAGACCGCAGATCAGGGCGCCGGGCAGGCTCGTGCCGGTACGCCGCCAGGTGAAGGTGGCAATGATGGCGGCGATCGCCAGCAGCGGCACGAACTGGATGGCGACAATGGTGGAAAGCGGCACGAAGCCGGGATCGGGCAGCGGATTGAACAGTTTCCCCGAGAGCCACAGCGTGCCGTATTGCAAGCCCAGCAGCACGATGAAGCCCAGCGTCAAGGCCAGTATATTGGTCAGGTAGAGCGCGACGCGGCCTGCGCCCATGGTCGAGAAATTCCGGTGCAGCAGATGCAGCGCGATCACGAAAAATGCCGTGAACGGCAGCAGATAGATCAGGAAAATCAGGAATTGCTTGCCGCTCATCAGCTTGAGCGCGACGATCCAGAATCGGAAATCGACCTTGAAGGCGAGATCGGCCAGCCACAGCGCGGCATAGCCGACGATCACGGTGGCCAAGGCGATCAGGATCGACGGCCCGATAATCCCTGTCCGGCTGGCGCGTTTGGGCGCGAACGGCATCAGGGCGAGCGCAATCAGCGCGTTGATGACGGCCCAGACCATGATCTGGTTGGTGATGCCCTGGGGCAGGTAGGCTGACGGCGTCACGAAAGTGCCACCCAGCGCGAATGCCGGATAATAGGTCAGCGCGGGAACGAAGGCGGTCAGCACGAAGGCGGCGGGCCAGCGGGTCCCGCTGGCCGCGACCGGGGCCGGCGCGGTGCCGTCGGCGATCTCGGGCAATCTCAGGCGCGAAAACACCGGCGCTTCGAGCAGGCCGTCGAACACACCGAGCAGGAGCACGACAAAGCCGATCAGCGCGATCAGGGTGCCGATCTCCTTGCGCAACCAGATTTGGTCGTCCGAGGGGCGCGGCGTGCCGCCCTGCAAGGTCTTGGCGAACCAGTCGAGACTGTAGCCGATGGC
>JBAVEE010000067.1:0-3309 GCA_049587575.1 Bradyrhizobium sp. | reverse complement strand
GCGCTCCCATTCCGCCGAATATTGCCGTGAGCATGCAGACCGCTGCCGTCGCGACTACCCGGTGTGGTATCGTCATCGATTAATCTCCGTGGCTGGATTGGAGCATCGTGCTCCCTCGACATATTCGGTCACAGCGGGGCGAATGTTACGCGACATCGCGATTGCAGCCGACCTGCCGCGATCGGGATGAGCGCCGCGGCTATTTGAGTTGCGTGTTTGCGATCGGCAGCATGGAAGCGATATGCCAGCCGTTTGCATCGCATGCCGTGGGCGGTCCGCCTTTCGGCTCAGGCGGCATATCGCGCCGCCGGCGCGCCGTTCATCAGGCCGCCGACCAGCGCTTGCCGCGTCTTCTGGTGATCGTCCCAAAGCGCCTGTTCGGGCAGCGAGGGGAACACCCACGACTCGCCGCGATCCAGTCCCTTCAGCGCCGCGTCTACCAACTGCTGCGGCTTCATCACCGCGGCGGCCGGGAGATTGCTGACCGGCAGTCCGGCGTTGTTCCAGAAGCCGGTGTCGAGCGCCGGCGGGGTGACCACCTGTACCAGGACGCCCTTGCCGGCGACCTCGCCCTGCAAAGCTTGCGAAAAGCTCACGACATAGGCCTTTGAAGCATTGTAGACGCTGAACTCCGGCCACGGATGGAAGGCGAGCACTGACGCAAGATTGACGATGGTGCCGGCGCCGCGCGCCACAAAGCCGGGAAGCGCGGCGCGGCTCAGCCGGGTCAGGGCGGTGATGTTCACGGCGATCGTGTCGTCGAGCGCCTGCGAGCTCAGTTTGGCGAGCGGGCTGAAGGTGACGGCGGTGGCGCTGTTGATCAGTGCCGTGATCGCCGGGTCGCTTGAGATTCGCGCCTCGACGCGCGCCAGATCTTTCGCCTCGGCCAGGTTGGCGACCATGGCTTCCACTTTGACATTTGCCTTTTGCTTCACCGCTTTGGCGACCGCATCGAGCGTGTGCTGTTGGCGGCCGACAAGGAGGAGGTCGTATCCCCGTTCGGCCAATCCGGCGGCGTAAAGGGCGCCGACGCCGCCCGTGGCTCCCGTTACAACCGCGGTTCCCTTTAGATCGGACATTTGAAGTCTCCTGCTGCTGGCTGTTTCAATAGTGGCTTATGCCACCAATAATTAAATGGCATATGCCACTATTTCAACCCGCCGGCCGGAACATCATCGGAAGGTGAACAGGCGTGATCGCGCCGTGAGGCGCCGCGCTGGCGCCGGGGAAGGTGCTGGCATATGCCACCTCTTCCGCACCGTTCGCGGACCGCTATATTAATGTCGTGACGACGGAGATCGCCGTGAAAGCCGAGATCAAGAACCGCGCGCCCAGGAGCCCTGCGGACGCGGAAATGCTGAGCTTCTGCAACAACGCCTCGCTTCGCAAAGCCGCCCGGGGCCTGGGAAAGCTCTACGACGCCGTGCTGGAGCCGAGCGGCCTCAAGGCAACCCAGTACAGCCTGCTCACGCAGATTTATGACCTCGGCAATCCGACCATGGCGGAACTCGCGCGGAGTCTGGTGATGGATTTGTCCGCGATGCGCCATTCCCT
Organism: Bradyrhizobium sp.; assembly: GCA_049587575.1. GTDB lineage: Bacteria > Pseudomonadota > Alphaproteobacteria > Rhizobiales > Xanthobacteraceae > Bradyrhizobium. The sequence continues at coordinate 1,755 of JBAVEE010000067.1, read as the reverse complement.
GGGGCCGCTGGTGCGCGATGGCCTGGTCAAGCTTCGGGTCGAAGCAAAGGACCGACGGGTCAAGCGGGTGGTTCTCACGCCCGCCGGGGTGGCGAAATTCGAGGAAGCCGCGCAGCTCTGGCGAAAGGCGCAGGGCCGCTTCGAACAGGCGTTCGGCTCCGCGCGCGCGGCGAAGCTACGCTCCGAATTGAGGCGCCTCGCCTCCGAAGAATTCAGAGACACCTTTTAAAGGCTTCGACGGCTCTCGATCGCGGCCGCGGGAGGTCCTGCTTTGCGCGCCGCAGACGCGGCAATCCCTGCTTTCCGTGAGGCTTCGGCATGCTATTCTTGGCTGCCCTTGGAGGGCAAAATCGGGGAGGGGTCATGACAGGGAGTTTTCGCAGGTTCTGTGCCTGCATGGTCGCAATGGGGGCACTACTTTTGTCCGGGACGTTCGAAAGCCGGGCGGCCCCCGATGACGCCAGGATCTGCGCCAGGGATTCCGGCGAAATCGCCATCGAGGCATGTTCGCGCGCCATCAAGTCGGGCCGCTACAAGGGGCACGAGCTTGCGCGGCAATATCTGTATCGCGGCGTCGAGCGGAGACTGAAGCAGGACTTCGACCTCGCGCTTGCGGATTTTGGCGACGCAGCACGGATCGACAAGAAATACGCGGACGCATTTTACAATCGCTGCGCCATTTACAATTTCAAGGGAGATTACGATCGCGCCATCGCGGAGTGCAGTCAGGCGGTCAAACTCGGCCCCAGCGCCAACGCGACGGCGGCAAGCGGCGGGGAGAAGCTCGGGAACGAGCGCACCATCTCGGACTATTACTCGGAGCGCGGTTTTGCCTACCTCAAGAAAGACGATTACCTTCACGCCATGCTGGACCTTGATAATGCCGTCCGCCTGAATCCCAATAATGGCAGGGCGCTCAAGAGCCGCGGGCTCGTCTATCAGGCCAAGGGAGACACCGCGCGTGGCGACGCCGATCTCGCGGCGGCAAAACAGCTTGGCGAGTGATATCCCGGAGTTTCCGGACCGCGCGAGACGGTTCCAGGCGAAAGCGGCCTCAGCGCGGGGGCGTGCCGGGGCCGTGATTCATCGGACGTCCCGGGCAAGGACACCAGCACTCCAGCGACAATTCGCCAATGGCGCTGGTTCCGGTCGGGCCGGCAGAAACGGTCGACGGCCTGATCGGTGAAATTTTCATGACTGAGCAATAATGATCACCGCGGAGAACTTTGAAAGCGCATAGTCAGCACAACGCGCGGCAGCGATGGCTTGCAGATGCCTTGCGTCCCCGGAGTTGGTCCTGCGCGCCCACAAGGAGAGCGGCCATGGATGACTACATTCATCGGGAGAACATGGCCCTGCTCAGAAGACGGCTTTCGGAAACGTCCGGCGAAACCGAGCGCCGGGTGCTTCTCAAGCTGCTGGCGGAGGAAGAGGCGAAAGATCGGACCGTTGGGAATTTAAAGTCCGCCGAACTGCAGCAAATTCGGGAGAATGGCTGATTCCCTGTTCACCCAACGCACGGCTCCTGATCCAAGGGAATCTCAGCGCAAACAGGGATAGGGAGGTTGACCGTCCGTCACGCGGCCATCCGCTCAATCGGGCCTGCGACCCGCGACCTTGCTCCGGGCGTGCGGCCCGGATATGGGGCATGATTCAACAAAGATGAATCATGCTTGTCGCTTATCTTCTTGTTTGAGCAAATCTTTGCGCAAACGCTTTCCCGTTTGTCGGGAAAACCGGTTCCCACTTTAGAAA
>JBAVEE010000066.1:0-6230 GCA_049587575.1 Bradyrhizobium sp. | reverse complement strand
CATATCGATCTGCGTAAGGGCATGAACCAGGGTTAGCGGCTCCTTTTCATCGGGCTCCTTGCTGCGGTGTAGCAATTCGCCCGCTGCCCAGAGAATGCCGAGACCGAAAAGAATCCCCATAAACGGCGGCAGGTGCGTGACGGTTTTGAAGGCCGGCACCGCGACCAAAAGACCCAACCCCAGGAAGAAAATCAGATTGCGCTCGAACCGGCTTGTCCGGCTGGTCGTGTTTTCACGATTACGCGGCGGGACAATGTCCTTTCCCTTGAGAAGGTAGCTTACGACGACCAGCGGAAGCAGCAAATTGACCAGCGAGGGCAGGAACAAACCCTTGATGATGGATAGCGGCGTGACCTGACCGCCGATCCAGAGCATGGTGGTTGTGACATCGCCAATGGGTGACCAGGCGCCACCGGCATTCGCGGCGATCACAATCATGGCCGCGAAAAATAAGCGGTCGTTTTGGCTGCCTGATAGCTTCTTTATCAAGGAAATCATCACGATCGTGGTCGTCAAATTGTCGAGCACGGCACTCAGAAAGAAGGTTACGAAGCAAACGATCCACATCAGAGTGACTTGCTTCCTGGTGCGGATGAGCGATGTGATGATCTCGAAACCGTTGTGGGCATCGATCACCTCGACAATCGTCATGGCTCCGATCAGAAAGAATACGATCCGCGCGGTTGTGGTGACCGACGCATCAAGCTGCTGTCCGACAAGTGCATGATCGCCATTGAACGTGGCGTACACCGTCCAGAGCAATCCGGCCCCAAGCAAGGCCGATGCGCCCTTGTTGATCTTGATCGGATGCTCAAGTGCAATGGCGACGTACACGACGATGAAAATGACGACAATTGCACCGAGCAAGGTTTTCCCCTTCGATATTACTTTGAGCCGAACACAGGTACCAAGCCTGGCGCTATGCGTCGAGACGCAGCAGCAGTCGGCTGTAGTGGCTCCGGTGAGTGCTGGTTTGCCGATTTCGCTGCCGTGCGGCGTGGCCGCGCTTGAGCGACCGCCTATCGGCACGAAACCTCATGCCGGTGCTTTCACCGCAAGCCCGCTATGGACGAGAATTTGAGGCGGTTTGCGTTGCGGCCCTAAGCCGGAACCAGGATACGAGCAGCGCGCGAAAACCGGTTGTCGGAGAATCGCAGGCCTTGCGATCCCTCAGTTTACCCGGCTTGATGAGTTGGAAGGAAAAATTAAGGTCGCGATTCCGGCCTTTGCTTCGGCTGTTCGCTGTTGCATTTCAGGCACAGCGAGCGTGTCACTTGCGTTCGGTTTATGGCCAGCCGCTCATGCACGTGAGGCGTCTTTTTTTCACAGAAGATGCAATAGCCTTGCGGAAACCGTTGTTCGGATTCAGTTGGTTTCTCCATGAGCCCCCCAGCCGTGAAGTAGAAGAAGGATGATTTGCGAGCGAATGCGTCAATACCGAATGTGTCTGCCTCCGCTGGTTTCCTTGACCGGAAAACATCGGCTGACGGGATAAGCAACGAATACACCGCGAGCTCTCGCGCAATCCTTCCAGCTGTCAAATTTCCAGGTGTAGACGTTCGACGCCAGGAAGAGAATGAACGCCCAACCCATTATCGTCCCCCGCAAGCGCTTGTTCGATTCTACGATTCGACGCTCTGAACCTTGTTCAGCAATTGCTGGATCACGGTCACGAGGTCGGCGGGAGCAAAGGGCTTCTCGAGCAGAATGCTGCCGGGAACGCCCTGGAATGCCCACCGGTCGGCTCCCGCGCCCGTGATGTAAATGACAGGGAATGCCGGATCGATCGCACGCGCGATGCGCGCGACCTCCCAGCCATCGATCCTGCCATGCAGTCTGATGTCCGTTACCAACGCGCGATAGTTATTCCGGTCACTTTTGAGGAGGGTGATAGCCTCCTCGCCCGATGCGGCAATAGCGGGTTCAAAGCCCTCGTCGACAAGCGCAGCCTCCATGGTGGCCTGCAACGCGGCGTCGTCCTCAATCACGAGAATGTCCGGCAGAGTGATCAGTTTGGTTGCCCCTCGCCGTTGGACTTCATCCACTGGCTTGCGGACGATACGATCTCGCTCAGGCCGGCTCGTTTGACGTCAGCAGGCGGACGGGAGACGAACAACTCGGCGTGGTAGGCACCCCCTGTCTCCTTGCCGGCCGGATCCACGCCCCGCGCCTCAAGCAGGCGCAAGGTTTCTTCGGCCTCCATTTCGTCCCGAAACCGGCGCTGCATGAAAGTGACGCCCTCAAGCCGCTCTGTAGCAAGGCCATGGTGACGGGCCGTCTCGGCAATGCTGCCGTAATCAAACATCCGGAGCACGAAGGACGCGATCCAGGGCGCCTTGCCGGGCGGGAAAGCCTGCAGGAGCCTGGCGAAGGTATTCTCCGAGATGTAGCCGACCGCGCCGGTGGATACGATAAAGTCAACCGTAGAGATAACGGACCGGGCACGCTCACTCGGTGAGTTCGTCTCGAGGTCCACTATCAGGCCTTCCTCGATCAATCCGACTCTTTGGGCATAGGCGATCGCCTCCGAGGAGCGGTCCAAACCCACGAATCGCAAGTCCTCGCGCGGCGCCCAACTCGCGAAGTAGTGGGCATCGCAGCAGGCGAGCCCGTCGGAACTCAGCGCCTGAAGCGGTAGCTTGGCATAGCGGTTGCGCAACTCATCAATACTCAGGCCGCATCGCATCACCGCCGAGAGGATGCCGTAGGAACAACCGATATCGAGGATCGTGATCGGGCGGCCTTTTGATCGAATCAGACAGTCTGCCAGTTGAAGCAGCGCGGGCCCCGCGATTTCCGGGATGACGTAACCCAGCCCGCCCAATACCCCAAAATAGCCGCGGGGGTCCTTCGCCCGGTAGATGTCGCCGAAATCAGCCTTGATGGCGTTCGCGGACGAAAAGCGCACATTTCCGGAGATAGCCGCCATCGAGCCCCTTCAATGACATCGAGAGGATTGCCGCCGCCGCGCGGCTATTTGTCGCGATATGGGAGGATGGGGCCGTGTGGGGGAAGTGTAAGGATTTTATAAAGATTGCCCGTCGTCCGTTCTCAAGCGGTAGCCGATCCCCGGCTCGGTCAGAATCAAGCCGGGCGCGCTGGGGTCCGCCTCCAGCTTCTGGCGGATTTGCCCGATATAGACCCGCACAAACTGGGTATCGGTGATCGTCCCTCCCCAGCCGGCCGCGAGGAGTTGCTTGTGAGTGACCACCTGGCCCGCGTGATGCGCCAGACAACTCAGGAGGTCGTATTCCTTGGGCGTAAGGCCAACCTCCTGGTCCAGAATCCTCACCACCCGGCGCTCAAAGTCCACTTCCAGCCCGCGGCCCGAATACGTCGAGGCATCACGACCTCGTCGCTCCGCATGCCGCAAAGCTGTGCGCAACCGGGCCTGCAGCTCGCCCATATGGAATGGTTTGGTGATGTAATCGTCCGCGCCGAGATCCAGCGCTGTGATGCGCTCCTCCTCGTCGTGGCGCGCCGAGAGCACCACAATCGGCGCCTCTGTCCATTCCCGCATCTTCTGGATGACCTCCTTGCCGTCCATGTCCGGCAGACCGAGATCCAGTACGATGACATCCGGGATCGATTGAGCGACCGATTGCAGCGCCGCTGCGGCTGTGGCCACCGCAATCACTTCGAGGCCGGAGGTGATGAGCGTCGATTTGAGCACGCGCAATATCGGCAGTTCGTCGTCGATAACCAGCACGCGCGGATTTGAAGCGGTCAATCGTCGGTCTCCATTGCCTGTTGGGCGGGCAGCCGAATTGCGAACCGCGCCCCGCGTCCTTCCCAGACGGGACTCTCGACGCTGATTTTCCCGTCGAATGCCTCCACCACTCCCTTCGCCACGGCGAGCCCGAGACCAACCCCGCCGTCTCGTCGCCGGTTCGCTTGTCCGCGGAAGAATTTGTCGAAGATTTGCGGCCGTTCCTCAAGGCTGACACCGGGCCCCTGATCGGCGATCGTCAGCACGACCTCGCCATTCTCAAGTGCCACGCCGGCGCGAATGATGGAACCCGGAGGACTGAGCTCGGCAGCATTCTCCAGGATGTTCATCAGCGCCTGTTCGATCAACACCGGATCGGCTGAGATCATGACATTGGACGCGGTGAAGATTCGCTCGATCCGTTTGTCGACGAGCCTTCGTCGCATGTGTTCGAGAGCGGAGATCATGGCTTCTACCGGATCCAACAGCACGCGCTTGAGATCGAGCACGCCGGATTCCAGGCGGGTCATATCGAGCAGATTGGTGACGTACCGATTCAAGCGCTCGGCCTGTTCCTGGATCGTTTCCAGCAATTCGCGTCGCGTCGCCGGATCGAACCGGGCGTCGTGTTCGACGAGGCTCGACGCCGACGCCAGGATGGTGGCGATAGGGGTGCGCAGGTCATGTGACAGCGATGACAACAGGGTCGTGCGCAGGCCTTCCCGGTCGGCGACAAGCCGAGCTGCAGACATGTCTTCCGCGAGGGCGGTTCGATCGAAAGCAATGGCGCCGAGCTGGAGCAAGGCCTCCAGCCAGTCGCGCGCGGCGGGGGTCGTGACCTTTCGGTCGACCCAGACGGCGGCCAGCCCGACCTCGCCCCGCGCGGTCCTCAGCTTACGCAGATCCGCGGTTCTTCCCGCCAAAACCGGAAGTTTCAAATCCACGCCCGGCTCCGCATCGGCTGTGGACACGGCGTCAGTCGTGGCCAGCAGCGACCGTTCACTCCCCTTCACCGACCAGATCGCCGCCTCGACATTGCCGCCGGAGTTCAGGTTCCGCGCAAGGCTCTGGGCGACGTCCGGAGCCGTCGTCGCCGCAGAAAGATCGCGGCTCGCGGCGAGGAGCGTGGTCAAGCGGCGAAGCTGATCCGTGGCCGCATGGGCGCGGTCGCTGAGTTGGCCCGCTATCGCACCGACGAACAGCGCGGCTGCAAGAAAGCTTGCCAATACGACGATATCGGCGGGCGCGAGCGAGAGGCTGAAGCGCGGCAAGACGATGAAGAAGTTATAGCAGAGGAAAGCCGCAACCGCGGCCACCAAGGCTGGACGCAACCCGGACCAGATGCCGGCAACGACGAGGGCCACCATGAACGGCAAGGACGTGCTTCGCGGTCCGGCCAGCCATGACGATGTAGCGCTGACGAGCGTTGCTCCGAAGATGAGCGACAAGGCGAGAAGATAGGCGCTCGGCCCGGTACGAAGCGAGAGTTCCGGCTTCGGAACGATGCTCGAAATGGTTTCGATGATCATCCTCATTGGACACTTTCTCGCTTCCGCCGCATGCCGCGACCGGGCTCTGCGGATTTCGCCTCACGCAAAGCCGTTTTGTCCGACCATGGCAGGGGATTGCCATCTTGACCGACATCGTGGCCCTAGCCAACCTCTCGCCCGGTCGGCGAAGCCGTCCGGAACCGCTGGTGCGCAATGTTCCGCTCGATGGCCGCCGCTTGTCGAAAACGACTTCAATCGAGGTCGTGACCAGAGGCCCGGTTGCCCCTTTCCTCCGGGGGTGGCGGGGCCTCACTCGTGATTTGGACGCCGGCATGTCTGCCTGGCCGGGAAGACCGGAAGTGATGGTCTCTCAGCCAACATGACGCGAATGATCCATTGCTGGCATTGATGTGCAGCCGTTCGGGCCAAGGAGAAGCTTATCTCCTCGACACTACGGCGGTCTTGCGCAATGCTTGGCGGCCGGGGAGATAGCGGGAGCACGACTTGATACCAAACATACACAGCGTGATCTGCGCGGCGCTTGCGACCAGCCTCATAACTATCGTCTCGATAAATACTGCGACAGCGCAGGTCAACATCTACGACGCGACGCTCGCCGAATCGAATCAGACAACGCCGGAAATCAGTACCGGGGAGTTGCGCCGTGCATTAGCTGACGGCAGCGCCGTCGTGATCGATGCGCGCAAACATCCGGAGTTCGTCGCGGGTCATATCGCGGGTGCGAAGAGCACCATGCTTGAGGGGAACCTGCCGCCGGCCGCCGTCGTTGTACCGGTTGTCGAGCGACTTGTCGGCGGCGATAAGTCCAGGGCGATCGTCGTCTACTGCAACGGCCCCCACTGCGCGGCGAGCAGAAAGCTCGGCGAACAGCTCGTCGCGGCAGGGTTTTCAAATGTTCGACGCTATCAACTCGGCATTCCGCTATGGCGTACACTCAACGGGCCAGTCGAAATCGAACTGGAAGGTATCCTGCGGGTCTACAAGATCGACCGGACTGCCGTGTTCTTGGA
>JBAVEE010000065.1:0-7513 GCA_049587575.1 Bradyrhizobium sp. | reverse complement strand
CCGACGCCGGCGCGTTCGCCCTTGGCGACGACGCGGCGATCCTCAAGGCAATGGGCGAGGATATCGTCGTGACGACGGATGCCATCGTCGAAGGCGTGCATTTTCTGCCAGGCGACCCTCCCGACACCGTCGCGCAGAAGGCGTTGCGGGTGAACCTTTCTGACCTTGCGGCGAAAGGTGCCGCGCCGGCGGGCTTTGTACTGACGCTGGCGCTGCGCGCGGCCGATGATACCTGGCTTGCAGCCTTCGCGCGTGGGCTTGGCGCGGACTCCAGCCGGTTCGGCTGCCCGCTGCTGGGCGGGGACACCGTCTCGACGCCGGGGCCGGTGATGATCTCGATCACGGCGTTCGGGCGCATCGCCGCGGGCAGGATGGTCCGCCGCAGCGGCGCCAAACCTGGCGACCGCGTTGTGGTGACGGGGAGCATTGGCGACGCCGTGCTCGGCCTCGACATTCTCAGGGGAGGGGCGGTGGCTGCTGCCGTGGCCGATGACGCCGCGGCGCGGGAAATGTTGGTCGGGCGCTACCGGGTACCGCAGCCCCGCAACGCGCTGGCCCAGGCGATCCGCGATCATGCGCGTGCGGCGATGGATGTGTCGGACGGTCTTGCTGGCGATCTGGCCAAGCTTTGCGCGGCGTCCGGCGTGTCGGCTGTGATCGACGTGCCCGGCATTCCCTTGTCCGCGGCGGCCGCGGCCGTGCTCGCACGTCGCGCCGCTGGAATCGAGGCCCTGGTTTCCGGCGGCGACGACTACGAAATCTTGTGCGCGATCCCCGAGGATGGCTTTGAAGCGTTTGCCGGGGCTGCCGCAGTCGCGGGGGTGGCGGTGAGTTCGATCGGGACCGTGATCGCGGGGCGAGCGGCGCCGAGATTTCTCGATGCGCAGGGCAGGGACCTGCCGCTACCGCGCCTCTCCTATAGCCATTTCTAGGATTTCGCCGAAAAGCGCCCGGCTCGACGCAAATACCTGCCGAAATCGACCGTTTTGGCGTTCCACGGCGTTGCGCCGGGGGTATGATTTTGGCATGGTCCCGCCCGATTTGAGGCCGCCCTTTTGGGCAGGGCAGGCCTTCTTTTTATGCGCCCGCCGCTCCCGCGGCGACCGGCGTTGGGGTGAGCATCAAGATAGAGCTGAGGCAAATTCAATGACAGCATTATGGGTGATTGTGCTTTGCGGAGCGCTTTCCATCGTTTACGCGATCTGGGCGACGGCGTCCGTTATGAAGGCCGATGCCGGCAACCCGCGCATGCAGGAAATCGCAGCCGCGGTGCGCGAAGGCGCGCAGGCCTATCTCAAGCGCCAGTACATGACGATCGCTATGGTCGGCATCGTGATTTTCGCGTTGCTCGCCTATTTCCTCGGCATGCTGGTTGCCGTCGGGTTCGCGCTGGGCGCGGTGCTGTCGGGCGCCGCCGGCTTTATCGGCATGAACGTGTCGGTTCGCGCCAACGTGCGCACCGCGCAGGCCGCGACCGTCTCGCTGGCCGGCGGACTTGAACTCGCCTTCAAGGCGGGTGCGATCACCGGCATGCTGGTGGCCGGTCTCGCGCTGCTCGGCGTCACCATCTATTTCGCCTATCTCACCCACGTCATGGGCTTTGCCGCCAACAGCCGCACCGTTGTCGATGCGCTGGTGGCGCTCGGCTTCGGCGCGTCGCTGATCTCGATCTTCGCGCGGCTCGGCGGCGGTATCTTTACCAAGGGCGCTGACGTCGGCGGCGATCTCGTCGGCAAGGTCGAGGCCGGCATTCCCGAGGACGATCCGCGTAACCCCGCCACCATCGCCGACAACGTCGGCGACAATGTCGGCGATTGCGCCGGCATGGCCGCCGACCTGTTCGAGACCTACGCGGTGACCGCGGTCGCCACCATGGTATTGGCGGCGATCTTCTTCGCGACCTCGCCGCTTCTGGTGAACATGATGACGCTGCCGCTCGCCATCGGCGGCGCCTGCATCATCACCTCGATCGTCGGCACCTTCTTCGTCAAGCTCGGCGCCAGCCAGTCGATCATGGGCGCGCTGTACAAGGGCCTGATCGCCACCGGCGTGCTGTCGCTGATCAGCGTCGCCGGCGTGATCTACTGGCTGGTCGGCTTCGGCCCGCTGGCGGGTGTCAAGTTCACCGGCATGGCGCTGTTCGAATGCGGCATCGTCGGCCTGGTGGTCACCGGGCTGATCATCTGGATCACCGAATACTACACCGGCACCGAATATCGCCCGGTGAAGTCGATCGCGGCGTCCTCGGTTACCGGTCACGGCACCAACGTGATCCAGGGTCTGGCGATCTCGATGGAAGCCACCGCCGGCCCGGCGCTGGTGATCATCGCCGGCATCCTCGTCACCTACAGCCTTGCCGGTCTGTTCGGCATCGCGATTGCCACCACGACGATGCTGGCGCTGGCCGGCATGATTGTGGCGCTCGACGCCTTCGGGCCGGTGACCGACAATGCCGGCGGCATTGCGGAAATGGCCGGCCTGCCCAAGGAAGTGCGCAAGGCGACCGACGCGCTGGACGCCGTCGGCAACACCACCAAGGCGGTCACCAAGGGCTATGCGATCGGCTCGGCCGGTCTCGGCGCGCTGGTGCTGTTTGCGGCCTACAACGAAGACCTCAAATTCTTCATCGCCAATGCCGCGAAGTATCCGTACTTCCAGGGCGTGCTGCCCGACTTCTCGCTGAACAACCCTTACGTCGTGGTCGGCCTGCTGTTTGGCGGCCTGCTGCCGTACCTGTTCGGTGCGATGGGCATGACGGCGGTCGGCCGCGCCGCCAGCGCGATCGTCGAGGAAGTGCGGCGTCAATTCCGCGAAAAGCCGGGCATCATGCAGGGCACCGACAAGCCGGACTACGGCAAGGCGGTCGACCTTCTGACCAAGGCGGCGATCAAGGAAATGATCATCCCGTCGCTGCTGCCGGTGCTGTCCCCGATCTTCGTCTATTTCGTGATCTTCGGAATCGCAGGCGGCGGCGCGGCCGGCAAGTCGGCGGCGTTCTCCTCCGTCGGTGCGATGCTGCTCGGCGTGATCGTGACCGGTCTGTTCGTCGCGATTTCGATGACCTCGGGCGGCGGCGCCTGGGACAATGCCAAGAAGTACATCGAGGACGGCCACTACGGCGGCAAGGGCTCCGACGCCCACAAGGCGGCGGTGACCGGCGATACCGTCGGCGATCCCTACAAGGATACGGCGGGTCCCGCTGTCAACCCGATGATCAAGATCACCAACATCGTGGCGCTGTTGCTGCTGGCGATCCTGGCGCACTGAACGACGACAAGCGATTGAGACAAAACCCCGCGGTGCGAGCCGCGGGGTTTTATTTGAGAGATGAAAGACTGGTTGGCTTGTCGGGTGTACGGCTTCGCGAACGCAGGCTTCAGGCCCGCGATCGTCTTACTGGCCCTGACCCAGGTTGAGCGCCTTGAACAGCGGGGCCACGTAGTTGATCTCCTGGCCCGAGGTCGGCGTGGTACGGCTGATGAAGTCGAATACCCTGCCGTCCTTCAGCCCGTAATTGGCGAGCCGCCGCACCTGGCGGTTCTTGTCGAAATAGACCGCGATCACGCGCTGATCGATGATCTTGTCGTTCATGAACGCGACCGGACGCTCGGAGCGCTGCGAAATGTAGTAGAAGACTTCGCCATTGAGGGTTGCGACCGTGGATGGTGTTCCCATCACGATCAGGACTTGATCCTGGCTCGCCCCGATGGGAATTTGCTCGAGCGCACCGGGCGGCAGGACGTAGCCTTTCTGAAACTGCTCGCTGCAGCCGCCCAGTGCCGCGCATACCAAGGCGATCGCGGCGGCGGCGCGCAAACCGCGCCAGCGCGTCGCCAAGCGGCGCGGAGAGCCTGTCTGACTGAAGTCAATCATTCCGGAACTGGTTCCATCCCCTTGCATCGCGTGAAGCGTTGACGTACCGGGCAGGACACTGGATTGCAACAGACGCGCGCCCTCAATAAGCAAACCTTTGGGGCTCGCTTGCGGAACCCATAATGCTTTGGCCGTTCAATCACTTCAGGAAACCCCAGGCACCCTCGCGCGGCACCATCGAGGCCATCTATGGCATGATCGTGACGCAATCGCGACAACCGTCGTTCTACCGGGATATGGGCGTACCGGATACGGTTAACGGTCGTTTCGATCTGCTGGTGCTGCATTTGTGGATGGTATTGCGTCGATTTAAGTCCGCGGAAGCCGGCGCGAACCTCTCCCAGGCGCTCTTCGATCGCTTCTGCGACGATATGGACGACAATTTGAGGGAAATGGGGGTCGGCGATCTCACCGTCCCGAAGCGCATGCGGGCCTTCGGCGAAGCCTTCTACGGCCGGGTGGCCGCCTATGATCTCGCTTTGACCTCCGGTCAGGAGCCGTTGGCGCAAGCGCTGTGCAAGAATATCCTGAACGGAGAGGGCATCGAAAAAGCACGGCGGCTTGCCATTTATGCGAAGACGGTCATCGCAAGCCTGACGGGTCTCGACGAGGCGGCGCTGCGCGGCGCGGCGTGGAGGTTTCCATCGCCGGCCGAGGCAGGCGCGCAGCCCTAAACAGAAGCGATGAGCATGATGAGCAAGGCAGATCCCTGGAGCGTCCCCATCACAGTGGTGCAAATACCGGACACCGGATTGCATCGCGACTTCGAGGCTGACCGGGCCGCGCGCGAGGCCATGGCGGAAGCCGCGGGCCTGCGCGAAATCCTGTCGGCGGGTGCCTCGCTCGATGTGACGCCCGAAAGCGGGGGCCGCGTCCATGTCACGGGCCGTGTGCGGGCGCGGATCGGACAGACCTGCGTAGTCACGCTCGATCCGATCGAGAACGAACTCGACGAGCCGATCGATCTGATCTTTGCGCCACCGGAGCAAATTCCGGATCTGTCCGACCTCGTCGACGAGGCCGCCGAAAGCGAAACGGAGATTCCGGATCCGCCGGAGCCGATCATCAACGGCGTGATCGATCTTGGCCGGCTTGCGACCGACGCGCTGTTCCTGGCCGTGGATCCCTATCCACGCAGGCCGGATGCGGTTTTCGAGCCGACCGTGGAAGCCGCCGATCCCGATGATCACCCGTTTGCCGCGCTGAAGGCGCTGCAGCTCGACGCCAAACCGCCGGGTTCCAAGAAGCATCCGAGGACGCCCAAGGGTGGCAAAAGCGGTTAAAGCGTGGCCGCAGGGCCTGCAACGCAACAAATCTGAATCTGGGGTCGACCCAATAATTCATTTAGCGCATTGAATTAACTGGGGTTATTCGCATATCGCGAATCTTTCCCGCCGCGGCCAGGCCGTCAAAAGGAAGCGGTCAAGAGGTTGTGTCGGGGCAGGGAAACGCTATTGTCGCGGCCCGGCAGGGGCGCAGCGTCGCGCTTCGCCGATCGCCGCTATCCGCGGCGATATGCAGTCCGCGGCCGAGCGCTACAAGTCCGCAAGAGATCAGGTTTCCGGGACGTTCATGCCTCAAAAGGTTCGAATCGCGCTTGACGCCATGGGTGGCGATGTCGGCGCATCGGTCGTCATTCCCGGCGCCGCGATTTCATTGAGCCGACACCCCGACACCGAATTCCTGTTGTTCGGCGATCGCGCGCTGATCGATCCGCAATTGGCCAATCATCCGGCGCTAAAGGCGGTGTCCCGCGTCATTCACACCGACGTCGCGGTCAGCATGCACGACAAGCCCAGCCAGGCCCTGCGCCGCGGCCGCAAGAACTCCTCGATGTGGCTGGCCATTGAAGCCGTCAAGAAGGGTGAGGCCCACGTTGCGGTATCCGCCGGCAATACCGGCGCGCTGGCGGCGATGGCGCGGTTTTGCCTGCGCATGCTGCCCGGGATCGACCGGCCGGCGCTGGCGGCGATATGGCCGACGGCGCGCGGCGATTCGGTGGTGCTCGACCTCGGCGCCACCATCGGCGGAGATGCGCATCACCTGGTGGCGCTGGCGGTGATGGGCAGCGCCATGGCCAGCGTGCTGTTCAATCTGGAACGGCCGACGGTGGGGCTGCTCAATATCGGCGTCGAGGAGATCAAGGGTCGTGAGGAAATTCGCGAGGCGGCCGAGTTGCTGCGCGCGATGAACCTTCCCCAGCTCGAATATATCGGCTTCGTCGAGGGCGATGGAATCGGCAAGGGGGCCGCCGACGTCATCGTCGCCGAAGGGTTCAGCGGCAACATCGCGCTGAAAGCCGCGGAAGGCACGGCGCGCCAGATCACCGAATTCCTGCGTGCGGCGCTGTCGCAGACCTGGCGTTCGAAGATCGGTTATTTGTTCGCCAAGAATGCCTTCAAGGCGCTGCGCGACAAGCTCGATCCCTCGAAATCCAATGGCAGTGTGGTGCTCGGACTGAACGGAATCGTCGTCAAGAGCCATGGCGGAACCGACGCCGAAGGCTTTGCCTATGCGGTCGACGTTGGCTATGAAATGGTCCGCTACGATCTCCTGAACAAGATCAATCAAATGCTTAACCGCGACGGCAGCGCGCCTCCATCCTCAGCGCCGACCGCGCAGGAGGCTGTCTCGTGACTGCAATACGTTCGGTCGTGCTCGGATGCGGCTCCTACTTGCCGCAGCAGATCCTGACCAATGCCGAACTGGCGGCGCGAATAGACACTTCCGACGAGTGGATCGTGCAGCGTACCGGAATCCGGCAGCGCCATATCGCAGCAAAGGGCGAGTTCACCTCGCACCTGGCGATCCACGCCGCGCGATCCGCACTTGCCAATGCCGGAATCGACGCGCAGTCGATCGACCTGATCGTGCTGGCGACCTCGACGCCGGACCACACCTTTCCCGCGACGGCGGTCGCGGTCCAGGACGCGCTTGGCATCCACCACGGCGCGGCGTTCGATCTGCAGGCGGTGTGTTCGGGATTTATCTTTGCGCTCGCTACCGCGGACAACTTCCTGCGCTCAGGCGCGTTCAAGCGTGCGCTGGTGATCGGCGCCGAGACATTCTCGCGTATTCTCGACTGGAGCGACCGCGGCACCTGCGTGCTGTTCGGTGACGGCGCCGGCGCCATCGTGCTGGACGCCCAGCCGCAGCCGGGCAAGTCCTCCGATCGCGGCGTATTGACGACCCATCTGCGCTCCGACGGGCGGCACAAGTCGAAATTGTACGTCGATGGCGGGCCATCCTCGACCCAAACGGTGGGCTATCTCCGGATGGAAGGCCGCGAAGTCTTCAAGCACGCCGTCGGCATGATAACTGACGTGATCGTCGATGCCTTCGAAGCGACCGGCACCAGCGCGGAGGACATCGACTGGTTCGTTCCCCACCAGGCCAACAAACGAATCATCGATGCTTCGGCGCACAAGCTGCATATTGCGCCGCAGAAGGTGGTGCTCACGGTCGACCTGCACGGCAACACTTCGGCCGCCTCAATTCCGCTGGCGCTGTCGGTTGCCGTCGCGGATGGGCGCATAAAGAAGGGCGATCTGATACTGCTCGAAGCCATGGGCGGCGGATTCACCTGGGGTTCGGCGCTAGTGCGCTGGTAAGCGGAACGTTAAAAATTCTATAGACTTTG
>JBAVEE010000064.1:0-4645 GCA_049587575.1 Bradyrhizobium sp. | reverse complement strand
GTCGCGCTCAACGACGTCATCATGGTGTTTGCGTTCGCGCCGCTGGTTGGGCTGTTGCTCGGCGTCGCCTCGATCACCGTCCCCTGGGCGACCCTGCTGATCTCGGTGGTGCTGTATATCGTGGTGCCCGTCATCGTCGCGCAGTTATGGCGGCGCGCCCTGATGGCATCCGGGCCGGCGGCGCTGCAGCGGACATTGCATGTGCTGCAGCCGGTGTCGCTGGTCGCGCTGCTGACGACGCTGGTGATGCTGTTCGGCTTTCAGGGCGAACAGATCATCGCCCAGCCATTGGTGATCGTGCTGCTCGCGGTGCCGATCCTGATCCAGGTCTATTTCAATGCAGGGCTTGCCTATTGGCTGAGCCGGCGCTTTGGCGTGGCCTGGTGCGTGGCCGCGCCGGCGGCGTTGATCGGCGCCAGTAACTTTTTCGAACTCGCGGTCGCCGCTGCCATCAGCCTGTTCGGCCTCAACTCCGGGGCGGCGCTGGCCACCGTGGTCGGGGTGCTGGTCGAGGTGCCGGTGATGCTGTCGGTAGTCTATCTGGTGAAGGCGTCGCGCGGCTGGTACGAGGCCGGTACCGGGGCCGCCGTTGCCGTCAACAGGGAAGCGCGGACATGAGCGTGACGATCTATCACAACCCGGCCTGCGGCACCTCGCGCAACACGCTGGCGATGATCCGCCAGAGCGGGGAAGAGCCCGAGGTGATCGAATATCTGAAAAACCCGCCGGATCGCGCGCGGTTGATCGAACTGATCAGGGCGATGGGAATTTCCGTTCGCGCGCTGTTGCGGGAAAAGGGCACGCCTTATGCGGAACTGGGGCTTGCCGATCCCAAATGGAGCGACGACGAGTTGATCGATTTCATGCTGGCGCACCCGATCCTGATCAACCGGCCGATTGTCGTGGCGGCGAAAGGGACAAGATTGTGCCGGCCATCGGAGAGTGTGCTCGATCTGCTCGATCATCCCGTAGATAGCTTCGTGAAGGAGGATGGCGAGGTCGTCGCGCGAGCGACGCCTTGAGACGGGGACGCCTTGAGAGCCACGGCCTTTGCCGGGCGGGTTGCATGAGGCCGCGCGAAATCCACGCCGGCGACGCCTCCGTCTCTGGGCAGAGCCTCGGATATCGTCAGTTATGTCTTCGTTAGGAGTTGAGTTTACCATGGAATCGATTCGCGTCTTCCAGGCAACGATACGCTGGTCGTGGATCTCGATTCCAAGGGACGTGTGCCATGAGCCGGCTTCGACCTCGTGCCAAAAGCGATGGGCAGGGCAGAACAAGGCGCTCGCTGCCCGATCTGTATGACGCAGCCTGGCGCCACTTTTTGTCCAAACGATATGGACCGGCCGAAGACCGCTGTCGGCAGGTATTGGCGATTGATCCGAAGCAGGCGAATTCGCTCCATCTTCTTGGTCTGATCCACGGGCAGACCAACCGGCTGGATTCGGCCGTCGATCTGATCGCCGCGGCAATCAGGTGCAATCCGAATAATCACGAATATTTCCTGAATTTCGGGGACCTGCTTCAACACCAGAACAAGCTGGATGAGGCCAGGAAAAGCTTCGACATCGCGATCAAGCTGGCTCCGAATCTGGCCCAGGGCTGGATCAAATTAGGAAACCTCCTGCGAATACAGCGGCGATACGACGAAGTTTTGCTGACCTATGAGCATGCCTTTACGCTCGAGCCCGGCAATGCGGACGCGCCAGCTCTGAGCGCCGGCGTCCTGCTTGAACTGGCCCGGTATGAGGAGGGGCTCACCAAGTGCGATCTTTCGTTGGCGATTTCCCCGGATCAGGCTGAAGTTCTCTGTGTCAAAGGTGACTGCCTGCGCAATCTCGGCCGGGCTGCAGAGGCGGCGGCTGTCTATCGGCGGGCCTCTGAGTTGGAGCCGGACCGTGTGCCTGTGTGGCGGATGCTTGGAAAACTGCATGAGCAACTGGGGGATCGTGACGGCGCGATCAAGGCCCTGCGCCGGGCGCGCGAAATTGATCCTTCCGATCCGTTCGGTGCGAGCGTCGAATTGATGCGGCTGGGTGCCGACGAACTGTCCGAAATGCCGCCCGCCTATGTGCGTTTGCTGTTCGATCAATATGCAGCCACGTTCGACACCGCGCTGGTGGAGCGTCTTGGGTATCGCGGCCCCTCTGTGTTGCTTGAGGCGGTACAGTCCGCGTGCCGGGCGCATCAGAAGCCGGCCAATTTCAAACACGCGATCGATCTCGGCTGCGGCACAGGCCTGGCGGCGGCCGCCTTTGCCGACATGGTCGATCAATTCATCGGCATCGACCTTTCGCCCGGCATGATCGAAAAGGCACGCGCCACGGGTCTCTACGACCAGCTTAAAGTGACCGATATGCTGGAGGGGCTGCGCACAACGCCCGACTCCGGCGTAGACCTCGTCCTCTCCGCCGACGCGATGATCTATGTCGCCGATCTCGTTCCGGTTCTGAAGGAGGCCAGCCGTGTTCTGGCTTCCGGCGGCCTGCTGGCTTTCACCCTGGAAAGGCACGACGGCGAAGGGCTCATTATGGGCGAGGGGCGGCGCTACGCTCACAGCGCCTCCTATGTGCGCGCGTCGATCGAGGCGGTCGGTCTTGTGGTGTTGCAGCTTGAACAGCACTCGGCCCGTCACGAGAGAGGCGTGCCCGTGCCGGGCCTTGTGGTCGTTGCGGAAAAACCGTGATTGATTCACCAAGCAAGCTGCACGGCCGTTAAAATTCTTTGGCGCAGCGTTTCCCGAAGCAGGATGGCGAGGCCGCCTTTCGCCGGTCGCGATAGCGCGGCATAATGCCTTATGGAACTCGTGCCGCGCCTTGGTCTGGTGAACTGGCTGGTCAGCCAGGGGCTCACCGGCTTGCCAGAAAACGACCTGATCCGCGGCTTCTGCGAGCGCAGCCGGGCGGCCGGGCTTGAGCTGTCGCGCGGCCTCGTCTTCATCGACACCTTGCACCCGATCTTCGAGGGGCGCGGTTTCCGCTGGAATGATACGGAAACGAACGAAAGCGACAGTTTCGAATATGGCCCGACCGGCGAAGGCGATGTGGCGCAAAACTGGCGCCGCTCCACCTTCTATCACATGCTCGAACACGGCCATGGCGAGCTGCGGATCGATCTCGCCGATTGCGCCTCGCTCGACTTCTCGATGATTTCGGAGCTGGCGGAAAAGGGCCATCGGCATTTCGTGGCCTTCGTGCACCGGTTCGGCGAAGCCGGAACCATCGGCCAGATGGATTGCGTCTATTCCTACTGGCTGACCCGGCACCCCGATGGCTTCGACGCGCAGGCCCTGTCGGCGCTGCGCGATCTGGTGCCGGTGTTGGGACTTGCGATCAAGTCGGCGGCGCAGGTCGATATCGCGCGAACGCTGGGCCGGGTCTATCTCGGGCGCGACGCCTCCGAGCAGGTGTTGCGCGGGCGGATATCGCGGGGCGTCACCGAGCGGATCAATTCGGTGCTGTGGTTTTCCGATCTGCGCGGCTCGACCGCGATCAGCGAAACCATCATACCCGACGAAATCATCCCGTTTCTCAACGATTACGCCCAAGCCGCGATCGACGCCATCCACCACGCCGGCGGCGACGTACTGAAGCTGATCGGCGACGGCGTGCTCGCGATGTTCACCAACGAGGACCTCGTGGTCGCCAGACGCGCCGCGCTCCGGGCCGAGCATCATTTCCGGCAAAACGTGACCTCGCTCAACGCCCGCCGCGCGGCGGAGGACCGGCCGACGACGTCGGCCTATGTCGGCCTGCAAGTCGGCGAGGTGTTTTACGGCAATATCGGCAGCGAGGACCGGCTGGATTTCACGGTGGTGGGGCCGGCGGTGAATGAGGTCAGCCGCATCGCCTCGATGTGCCGCTCGGTCGATCGCGAACTTTTGGTCTCATCGGCCTTTTGCATTGGCCTCGATGCAGCCGGGCGCGGTCATCTGGTCTCCACCGGTCGATTTGCGCTGCGCGGCATCGGCCGCGCCCAGGATCTTTACACCCTCGATCCGGATATCGCGGCGGATGAGGCCACGGCCGGTGGTTATGAGCGCTATCTCCGCGGTTAGGTTGATCGCGCCCGCATGGCGTACAGTCCCGCCGCCGTCAGCGAGGACCCGCATTCGCGATGGCACGGTTGATCTTGAGGTGAACATGCGCTCGATGCGGTTGCGTTGCTTATAGAGAGCCCGGTCATGCTCGATATTCACGCGACGGTTTGATCTGCCGGGAATGACCGCCTCGATTTTCCGTTTGGCGAGGTCGGCGCGGATCGCATCCGCAGCGTAGCCCTTGTCTGCAAGCAGGGCAGCTGGTGCCTGCTCCGGCAGGTCGATCAATGCATCATAGGCCTTGCAATCGGCGGCTTCCCCGCCCGTCAGACGGAAGGCGATTGGTCGTCCGAGGGCATCGGCCAGGCAGTGAAGTTTACTGGTGAACCCGCCCCGCGAGCGGCCAAGAGCGCGTCGATGAGTCCCCTTTTTCCGCCCGCTGCCGAGACATGGGCGCGAATGGTGGTGCTATCGATGCAGTAGTGAGCGCTGTCCGCCATGATCCCCGCGAGCGTCACCGCCACGGTTTCCCAGACCTTCGGCTTCGCTCCAGCGTCGGAACCGCCGATATATGGTGTTCCAACTGCCATACTTGGGTGGCACATT
>JBAVEE010000063.1:0-3694 GCA_049587575.1 Bradyrhizobium sp. | reverse complement strand
TCGGCGGATTTGTAGATGATGTGCCTGAGATCGTTGAGGCGGCCGGGATTGGGCGGCTTGCCGGCGGCAAGCCAGGCCTCGCGCGACTGCCCGCCCTTCCAGGCGCGGGTGGTGAAACCGAGAATCTCCACCTTGACGCCGCAACGCTCCAGCGTGCGCGCCAGGATATCCGCGCAGGTCGCGGCCACCGTGATCGGGCGTCCGCGCATCGAGCCGGAATTGTCCAGCAACAGCGTCACCACGGTGTCGCGGAAGGTGGCTTCCTTCTCGTGCATGAAAGACAGCGGGTGATAGGGATCGGTCACCACCCGCGACAGCCGGGCGGGATCAAGGATGCCTTCCTCGAGATCGAATTCCCAGGCGCGGTTCTGCTGCGCCATCAGGCGGCGCTGCAGGCGGTTGGCGAGCCGCGCGACGATGCCCTGCAGATGCGCGAGTTGCTTGTCGAGATAGCTGCGCAGACGCTCCAGCTCGTCATGGTCGCAAAGGTCCTCGGCCGCGATCACCTCGTCGAATTTCGGCGCGAACGCATGATATTCCGGGCCGCGCGGCTCGTTGGTGCCGCGCGAATTCGGCCGCGTCGCCTCGCCCGGCGTCTCGTCGTCGCCGAGCTCGCCGTCGTCGAAAGTGTCCGATGTGGAGGCCTGCGCGCTTTCCATCGCGCTTTCCGACATCTCGTCGCTGGTGGCCTGGGCCTGATCGGCGCTCATCTCCTGCGCGGCGTCGGAGTCGGGCGAGCCTTCGGCGCCGGACTGGTCGTTCTCGCCGTCGCGATTGTCGTCCTGGTTCTCGTCCTCATCGGCCTCGGCGTTGCGGTCGTCGCCAAGTTCGAGCGCGCTCAACAGATCATGCACCGCGTCGCCGAATTTCGCCTGATCCTCGGCAAGGCGGTCGAGCCGATCGAGCCGTGCGCCGATCTTGTCTTCCAGGACCGGCCGCCAGAGGTCGACCATCTTGCGGGCGGCCGCAGGCGGCGCCAGACCGGTCAGCCGCTCGCGCACCAGCATCGCCAGCGCGTCGGACAAGGGCGCGTCGGCGCGGTCGGTGATCTCGTCGAACTTGCCGCGATGGAAGTGATCGTCGAGCATCGCGGTCAGATTTTTCGCAACCCCGGCCATCCGCCGCGAGCCGAGCGCCTCGACCCGGGCCTGCTCGACGGCTTCGAATACGCCGCGCGCCTGCGGATTTCCCGGCATCAGCTTGCGGTGCACTTTCGGATCGTGGCAGGCGAGTTTCAGCGCGATCGAATCGGCGTGGCCGCGCACGATCGCGGCATCCCGCCTCGTCATCTTGCGCGCCGGCTCCGGCAGCCGCGCCTTGCCCGGCGCAAGACCCGGCCGCTCGGCGGCAAACGTCACTTCAAGCTCCGGCTTTTTCGCGATCGCGCGCAGGCAGGCCGTCACCGCGCGCTTGAACGGCTCGGTCGGCGCTTCCTTCGATCCGGTGCGGAATTTGGAGTTGGTGGTCATACCCGGTCCTTACAGTGCCTTGGCAAACCAGTGACGCGTGAACAGCACCGTCATCCAGACCTCGCGACTATCGTTCCCTCGTCGCGCAGCAAGAGGGCGAAGCGGCGATATTTCCGCTTCCCCATTTTTGGGTCGTGGCAGCGAACCAGCCCGCCGAGCCTCGCGCGCACGGTCTTCCCAATCGTGCGCTCGACGGAAATCGCCGGCACCGCATCAGCTCATCGCCACATTCACCGACGACTCCGTGAGTTCGGCATTGAAGCAGCGCTGATAGAATTCAGCCACCAGCGGCCGTTCCAGCTCGTCGCACTTGTTGAGGAAGGTGACGCGGAATGCAAAGCCGATATCGGAGAAAATCTCGGCGTTTTCCGCCCAGGTGATCACGGTGCGCGGGCTCATGACCGTCGACAGATCGCCGTTGGCGAAGGCGTTGCGGGTGAGATCGGCGAGCCGCACCATCTTGTTGACGATGTCACGGCCTTCCTGGTTGCGGTAGTGGCGCGCTTTCGCCAGCACGATCTCGACTTCCTCGTCGTGCGCCAGATAATTGAGCGTGGTGACGATCGACCAGCGGTCCATCTGGCCCTGGTTGATCTGCTGGGTGCCGTGATAGAGGCCGGAGGTATCGCCGAGCCCAACCGTGTTGGCGGTCGAGAACAGCCGGAACGCCGGATGCGGCTTGATCACCTTGTTCTGGTCGAGCAGCGTCAGGCGGCCGGAGACCTCCAGCACGCGCTGGATCACGAACATCACGTCGGGCCGGCCGGCGTCGTATTCGTCGAACACCAGTGCGATATTGTGCTGCAGGGCCCACGGCAAAATGCCGTCGCGAAACTCCGTGACCTGCATGCCGTCGCGCACGACGATGGAATCCTTGCCGACCAGATCGATACGGCTGATGTGACTGTCGAGATTGACGCGCACGCACGGCCAATTGAGCCTTGCCGCGACCTGCTCGATATGGGTCGACTTGCCGGTGCCGTGATAGCCCGTGACCATGACGCGGCGGTTCTTGGCGAAGCCGGCGAGGATGGCAAGCGTGGTGGCGCGATCGAAGCGGTAATCCGAATCGATGTCCGGCACATGCGGATCGACTTCGGAATAGGCCGGCACCTCGAGATCGCTGTCGATGCCGAATACCTGCCGCACCGATACCTTCATATCGGGCAAACCGGCGGGCTCCTGAACTTTGGTCATGGCGACGGTCGTCATCAATCCTCCGAGGTCCCGGGCGCTCCCGAAACCAGATTTGCGGTGTGGCTGCGGATGGGTGCTTTACGGAACCTATCAGAGAGCGACGGTTGGCAGAAGCCCGCGATCCAATCAAAGTTCCGTTGCGTTATCATCAAGATAGGCATTGGGCCCGGTTTTTGGAAGGCTGCCCTGCGAATCACGCCGTGCTTTATGCTTTCGCCGGCACAATCGGGCCGAACCGGCCCGATGCGGCCTCCGTGGCACTTTCCAGCCCCATCACCGTTTATGCTAGGTCTGCGCCCGACCGGACCGCTTCGCCAGCACAGGAATTTCGTGGCTTCATTGATCGACCCATTGATTGCGTTCGTCTCTGCGCATGCAAATCTTGCCTATTTCACCCTGTTTCTGGCTGCCCTGCTGGAGGCGGTTCCAGTGGTAGGCTCGGTGATTCCGGGCTCGACCATCATCCTTGCGCTGAGCGCCCTGGTGCCCGGCGGCGAGTTGCGGCTCGAGTGGGTGCTGGCAGCCGCCGTCGCCGGGGCCCTGCTGGGCGATGGATCGGCGTTCTGGATCGGACATCGGTCCCAGCGCGAGATCCTCAGCGCATGGCCGATGACGAACTATCCGCGTCTGATCGCGCAGAGCGAAGCCTTTTTCCATCGCTGGGGCGCGTTGGCGGTGTTTTTCGCACGCTTCGTGCCGCCGATCAGGGCCTTCGTGCCCATCACGGCGGGCGCACTGGGCATGGCACCGCTGCGCTTTTACGCCGTCAACATCCCGGCGATCCTCACATGGGCGCCGGCACACGTCCTTCCGGGCGTGCTGGCGGTAGCGGCGCTGCACGAATACGCAGGGATTTCGCATCATGCCGGGTTGGGCAAGTATTACTGGGTCCTGACGGTGGCAGGCGGCGCGTTGATCGTCGCACTGGCCGGCTGGACGATCCGCCGCAGACACGGCGGACGCTTGGCCGAACCGACAGCCGAGCAAATTCGAAACGATTTTCGATAATATTCCGGTCTCAAGCATCC
>JBAVEE010000062.1:0-3291 GCA_049587575.1 Bradyrhizobium sp. | reverse complement strand
GCGTCGGCGCAAGGCGGCGACTTGCCGAAATGCGAGCACGGCTCCAGCGTCACATAGAGCGTGGCGCCCCTTGCCGCGTCGCCTGCGCGCGCCAGCGCCTCCGGCTCGGCATGCGGACGGCCGCCTGCCTGCGTCCAGCCGCGGCCCAGAATGACGCCGTCCCTGACCACGACCGCGCCGACGGCGGGATTGGGCCAGGTGCGGCCCTGGCCGCGCCGGCCGAGCACCAGGGCCAGCTGCATGAAGCGCCGGTCGGCAGCCTTCGATTCCTTCGATTTCTGCGCGAGCTGCTCTTCCAGAATGCGGAAGATCATTTGCGTAACAGGGCAATCCGCGCGTCGTCGTCGCCGGAAAGCTCGCCGAGCACCGCTTCAAAGTCCTTTGCTTCGCGAAAATTGCGATAGACCGAGGCGAAACGCACATAGGCGACGTCGTCGAGCTGGCGCAGATGCTCCATCACGATCTCGCCGATCGCCTCGGACGATATCTCCGCTTCGCCGCCGCTTTCGAGTTCGCGCACGATGGCGGAGACCATCTTCTCGACCCGCTCCGGATCGACCGGGCGCTTGCGCAGGGATATCTGCAGCGAGCGCACCAGCTTGTCGCGATCGAACGGGACCCGGCGGCCGTTGCGCTTGATCACCGTGAGCTCGCGCAGCTGCACCCGCTCGAAGGTGGTGAAACGGAAATTGCAGGCGACGCATACCCGCCTCCGCCGGATCACGGCCGAATCCTCGGTCGGACGCGAGTCCTTCACCTGCGTATCGAGACTGTTGCAGCTGGGGCAACGCATCCGGCCAGAACCTTATTGATAGATCGGGAAGCGATCGGTGAGCGCATTCACCCGTTGCTTGATCGCGGCTTCGACCATCGGAGCAGCGCCATCCTGTGACTGCGCCACCGCGTTGAGCACTTCGGCGATCATGTCGCCGACCTGCTTGAACTCGGCGATGCCGAAGCCGCGGGTGGTGGCCGCCGGCGTGCCGAGCCGGATGCCCGAGGTTACGAACGGCTTTTCCGGATCGAAGGGAATGCCGTTCTTGTTGCAGGTGATCGCGGCGCGCACCAGCGCCTTTTCCGAGACGTTGCCCTTGAGGCCCTTCGGCCTGAGATCGACCAGCATCAGGTGATTGTCCGTCCCCCCCGAAACGATGTCGAAGCCGTGCGCGCGCAGGCTTTCAGCCAGCGCCCTGGCGTTTTCGACCACGTTCTTGGCATAGACCCTGAAGTCCGGCTGCAGCGCTTCCTTGAAGGCCACCGCCTTGGCGGCGATCACGTGCATCAGCGGGCCGCCCTGCAGGCCGGGGAAGATCGCCGAGTTCAGTTTCTTGGCCAGCGCCTCGTCATTGCACAGGATCAGGCCGCCGCGCGGGCCGCGCAGCGACTTGTGCGTGGTGGTGGTGGTGACATGGGCATGCGGCACCGGCGAGGCATGCACGCCGCCGGCCACCAGCCCTGCGAAATGCGCCATGTCGACCATCAGATAGGCGCCGACACTATCGGCGATCTCGCGGAAACGCTTGAAGTCCCAGGCGCGCGAATAGGCCGATCCGCCGGCGATGATCAGCTTCGGTCGCACCTCTTCGGCCTGTTTGGCGACCGCATCCATGTCGATGATCTGGTCTTCCCGCCGCACCGTGTAGTGCTGCGCCTTGAACCATTTGCCGGACATGTTGACCGGCGAGCCATGGGTGAGATGTCCGCCGGCGGCGAGATCGAGGCCCATGAAGGTATCGCCGGGTTGCAGCAGCGCCAGAAACACCGCCTGGTTCATCTGGCTGCCGGAATTCGCCTGCACATTGGCGAAGCCGGCGCCGAACAGCTTCTTGGCGCGCTCGATCGCCAGCGTTTCGGCGACATCGACCCATTCGCAACCGCCATAGTAGCGCGCGCCCGGATAGCCCTCGGCATATTTGTTGGTCATGACCGAGCCCTGGGCTTCCAGCACCGCACGGCTGACGATGTTTTCCGACGCGATCAGTTCGATCTCGTGGCGCTGGCGACCGAGTTCGCCCTTGATCGCGGCGGCGATCTCCGGGTCGGCCTCGGCCAGCGAAGCGGAGAAGAACGAGTCGGGTGCGGAGGTGGTCTTGGCGCTGCCGGGGGAAGAGCTCATGGGCGAAATATCTCCACCGCCGCAACCGGATAGAGGCATTGCGGACGGTCACATATGGCGGTCGAAAGAGTGCCTGCGGGATATCACATCGCCCGGGAATGGCCAAGCGCTTGCGGTACGAGCCTGATATTTATGCAAGATATGGTGGGGATACCACCCCGGCAGGGCCCCCCTCCCCGGCAACCGCCGGGACTCAGCCCGCGACCCCGTCGCGATTGTAGATATCCTCGCGGAACTGGACCACGCCGTCGGGCGTCGCCCAGGCCGTCACATAGACCCAGTACAGCGGCAACGGCTTTGCCACCTTGGCGTCCTTGCGCTCGCCGGATCTGATCACCTCGTCGATCTCGGCTCTCGACCAGCCCGGGGATTCGGCCAAAATCCAGTACACCAGTTCGCGGACGTTCTGCACGCGCATGCAGCCCGAGGAGGCGAAGCGAAAATCCTCGCCGAACAGATTCTTCGACGGCGTGTCATGCATGTAGACGCCGTCCGGACTGGGAAAATTGATCCGGATCGAACCCAGCGAATTGAAATCGCCGGCATCCTGCTTGAACTTGTAATTGACGGCTTCCGCCGAATACCAGTCGATCTGCGACGGCGACTGCTCGTTGTTCCGGGCGTCATAGATGCGGATGTGGTTTTTGGTGAGATAATCCGGCTCGGCCTGCATCTTCGGGATCAGATCCCTGCGGATGATCGACACCGGCACGGTCCAGAACGGATTGAAGTTGATCTGCACGATCTTGCTCCGGACATCCGGCGAGGGCCGGTCCGGCTTGCCGGCCACGGCGGTATGGCGGGTCACGGCGACGCCGTTTTCGATCGCCTCGATCTGGGCGGCCGGAATGTTGGCGACGACGATGCGGCTGCCGAGATTGCCGGTAAGGCTTTTCAGCCTGACCGCGTTGGTCCGAAGCTGCGCCAGCCGCCGCGCGGCCGGAACATTGAGCGCCCGCAGCGTCGCCTCGTGCAGCACGCCGTCGGGGTGCAGCCCGTGGCGCACCTGGAAGCGGCGGACCGCGGCATCGACATAAGAATCGAACACCTGCCGGTCGCCGGAATTGAGCTCGAGATCGCCCGCGATCGCCAGCCGCTCGCGCAAGGCGGGCACCGCCGGGTTTTTGGCGCCGACGCGCAACCCCTCGGCCGGAGGCACTTCCGGCCAGCCGCCC
>JBAVEE010000061.1:0-5662 GCA_049587575.1 Bradyrhizobium sp. | reverse complement strand
GTTGGGCGGCGGGTTGACGGCTATCACGAACTCGAAAGTGTGGTCGCGTTTGCCGATTGCGCCGACCATCTCAGCCTGACGCCCGGTTCGGAATTGCAGCTCAGGATCACCGGGCCACTTGCGCAGGCCTGCGGCGAGACCGCCGACAACCTCGTGCTCAAGGCGGCGCGGTTGCTCGGCGAACGCGTGCCGGATCTGAAGGTCGGCCGTTTCACGCTCGACAAGGTGTTGCCGGTCGCCGCCGGAATCGGCGGCGGTTCGGCCGACGCCGCGGCGGCGCTGCGGCTGCTGGCGCAGGCCAACGGCCTTGCCATCGACGATTCGCGCCTGATCGAGGTCGCGCGATTGACCGGCGCCGACGTGCCGGTTTGCCTGGCCTCACGCGCCTGTGTCATGACGGGGGTCGGTGAAACGCTGCTGCCGCTTGCTTTGCCGAAATTGCCCTGCGTGCTGGTCAATCCCCGCGTTCCGGTGGCGACCAGGGACGTGTTTGAAGCGCTGGGCTTGCGCAACGGCGAATTGCTGGTGGGCGCCACCGACGTGATCCAGGCCGTCGCCTGGCCGGAGGACGGCGCGTCGGTCGAAGAGTGGGTGGAAGCACTTGCGGCCGGCACCAACGATCTCGAAGCTCCGGCCACGCGCATTCAGCCCATCATCGGCGAGGTGATCTCGGCGCTCAGCGCCACCAATGGGGCATGGCTGGCGCGGATGTCCGGATCGGGCGCCACCTGTTATGCCATCTACGAGAACACCGCCGAGGCGCAGCGCGCGGCGCAGAAAATCCAGACCACGCACCCGCAATGGTGGGTGCATGCGGGCGTGCTGAGCTAGCCGCTGCTACCGTACCATCAAAGGTTGCCGGCCTGGTGCCGGGCGCCCGCGTCTTTACCGAGTTCGCGAGCAGATGGCCCGGCCATGACGCATACGCTAATGCGACCGCGCCAGGCAGAACGCCACCACCTGCTCGAGCGCGGCCTTCATCGGCGAGGCCGGAAACAGCGCCAGCGCATCGACCGCCATCGCGCCATAGTGCTGGGCGCGGTTGATGGTGTCCTCGAGCGCGCGATGCTTGGCCATCAGCCCGACGGCATGATCGAGATCGCCGTCGCCGATCTCGCCGCGCTCCAGCGCGTTGACCCAGAATGCGCGCTCGATATCGTTGCCACGGCGGAACGCCAGCACCACCGGCAGCGTGATCTTGCCCTCGCGGAAATCGTCGCCGACGTTCTTGCCGAGCTTGGCGGACTTGCCGCCATAGTCCAGAACGTCGTCCACCAGCTGGAATGCGATGCCCAGATTCATGCCGACCGAGCGGCATGCGGTCTGTTCGGCCTTCGGACGATTGGCGATCACCGGACCGACCTCGCAGGCCGCCGCAAACAGTTCGGCCGTCTTGCCGCGGATCACCGCGAGGTATTCGTCCTCGGTGGTGGCGGTGTTTTTCGCGGCGGCGAGCTGCATCACCTCGCCCTCGGCGATGGTAGCCGCGGCAGACGACAAGATGTCGAGCGCGCGCAGCGAGCCGACCTCGACCATCATGCGAAAGGCCTGGCCGAGCAGGAAGTCGCCGACCAGCACGCTCGCCTCGTTGCCCCACAGCATGCGCGCGGACAGCTTGCCGCGCCGCAATTCGCTTTCGTCGACCACGTCATCATGCAGCAGCGTGGCGGTATGCATGAACTCGACGGAAGCGGCGAGCTTGATATGGCCGTCGCCGGAATAGCCGGTGAGATTGGCCATCGCCAGCGTCAGCATCGGGCGCAGGCGCTTGCCGCCTGAGGAAATCAGGTGGTTTGCGACCTCCGGGATCATGGTGACTTCCGAGCCGGTGCGCGACAGGATCGTCGCGTTGACCCGCTCCATATCGGCGGCGACAAGCCCGACCAGTTGCTCTATCGAAGCGTCCGAGGGGCTTTCGAAGGGTACAATAACCGCCACGCTGGTCTCCACATTTGCCCAATTGGCTCGATCCTCGGATATAACAATAGAAAGTGCGGGCTAGCGCGGCAAGGGCACGAAGCTCACAACCCGCGTCGCGGCGCCGCCGGGGCCGGGCCGACAGAGGAGAGCCAAAGGTGCGGGAATTGGTTCGGACCAACGATATTGTGCTGGTTTCAGCCATCGGCGCGCTGCTCGACGGCGCCAATATCCATCATCTGGTGCTGGATCAGAATATGAGCATCATCGAGGGCTCGCTCGGGGTCCTGCCGCGCCGGATTCTGGTCCATGACGACGACCACCGCGAGGCGCGCCGGATTCTGTGCGACGCCGGCCTGGCCCATGAGTTGCGGGCCGATGACTGAGCTATCGGACGAATTGACCGAAGACGCGTTTCTCGGAGGGAGACTGCGTTTGCGGCAGCCGAAATCGGGCCACCGCGCCGGTCACGACGCCATGCTGCTGGCGGCAGCGACGCCGGCGCGCCCGGGCGATCGCGTGGTTGATTTCGGCGCCGGCGTCGGCGCCGCGGGTCTCGCGGTCGCCAAACGCGTGGCCGGGATCAAACTCGCTCTGGTCGAGGTCGACGAGAAGCTGGCGGATATTGCCCGGGGCAATGCCGTCTCCAACGCCATCGCGGCCGACACAATCGTGCTCGACATTACCTCGGCCGCTGAGGCGTTTGCGGCCGCGGGCCTGTCTCCCGACAGCGTCGATGTCGTCCTGATGAATCCGCCGTTCAACGATTCCGCGCGGCACCGCGCCTCGCCGGACAAGGCGCGGCTATCGGCCCATGTGGCGACGGCCGTGACCCTCGAAAGCTGGATTCACGCGGGCCGGCGAATTCTGAAGTCCGGCGGCGTTCTCACCATCATCTGGCGCGCGGACGGCCTCGTCGAGCTGCTGGCGGCGCTCGATCGCGGCTTCGGCAGCCTGGCGATTTTGCCCGTCCACGGCAATGCGGCGTCACCGGCCATTCGGGTGCTGGTTCGCGCCGTCAAGGGTGGAAAGGCGCCCGTCCGCATCCATGCCGCGCTGATACTCAATGATGAGTCGGCGAAGCCCAATCAGCAGGTGCAGGACATTCTGGCCGGGAAGGGGGTATTGCCGCTGGCGATACCCTGAAGATCGCCCGATACGCGGGCGAAGAACTATTGCGGGAGCGTTTTCGAAGGCTGTTCCGGCGCTGAAGTGAAACGGATCACGGTCAAAAGAGTACCGATCAGCGCCATCAGCAGATAGATTTTCATGTCTTGCTCCGCCGCATCGTTGCAGCCTAATGACAGCCGAAATGCAAAATGCGTTTCATCAGTTCAATGACAGTCGCGTGATAAGAAATGGTTAATTTGAGGTAACGGCATGACGGAACAAACCGACGGCACCCGGGGATTGCCGGCCCTGATTGAAAAATTGATGGAATGGATTCCGGCGCGGATGCGGCCGGGAACCGCCGTGGTCCCGGTGGTCCGCCTGTCGGGCCTGATCGGTGCGGTGACGCCGTTGCGGCCGGGGATGTCGCTGGCGGGCGTCGCCAGGACGCTTGAGCGCGCCTTTGCGATGAAACATGCGAAGGCTGTGGCGCTGGTGATCAATTCACCGGGCGGCTCGCCCGTGCAGTCGCGCCAGATCTACCTGCGCATCCGGCAACTCGCCGCGGAAAAGAAGCTGCCGGTGCTGGTGTTCGTCGAAGATGTCGCGGCATCCGGCGGCTACATGATCGCCTGCGCGGGCGATGAGATATTCTGCGATCCCTCATCGATCATGGGCTCGATCGGCGTGGTCGGCGGCTCCTTCGGATTTCAGGAATTGATCAGGAAGGTTGGCGTCGAGCGGCGGCTGTATACGGCGGGCGCGCACAAGGCGATGCTCGATCCATTCCTGCCGGAAAACCCCGATGACGTTGCGCGGGTGAAGGCGCTTCAGCGCGAGATTCATGCCATCTTCATCGCCCTGGTGAAGGCAAGCCGGGGCGCCCGCCTGAAAGGCGCCGACGATGTGCTGTTTACCGGCGAATATTGGGCCGGTGAGACCTCGGTGTCGCTTGGGCTGGCGGATGCGATCGGCGACCTGCGCTCGACGCTGCGCGCCCGCTACGGCGACAAGGTGCTGACGCCGGTGGTCGCGCCGGCGAGCGGGATGCTGTCCAGTCTTCTGGGCCGCCGCTCGGCGGGCGCTGGAGCGCTGGCCTCGCTGGAGGGCATCGCGGGCCTGCCGGAGGAACTGATTTCGGCGCTGGAGAGCAGGGCAATTTGGGCCAAATTCGGGTTTTAGGGGTCGAACGGCCCGCGCCATTTGGTCCCGGGCTTGTGCATTGCAGGCCGGGCCGGCTTGCGCGACAATGGCGATTGGGGCGTGAAGAATGAACGAGGATCGACCGATGCCGCCGCTTGTCGCATTCGCGGGCGCCCTGGGTGGGCTGGCCGTGGTCCGCTGGGCTTACCGGACAGCCGTCAGGGTCAACCGGGAGCTGGATGAAGCCCGCCTCGCGCGGGTCGCGGAAGCCGCCAGGTCGCACGAGATTCCGACGCTGCGGCGGGACCCCAACACCGGCGCCTATCGCCCCGGCTGATCCCCTCGCCTTGATTCCTCGGCCCCCCGCCGATACGGTCCCGCGCGCTCAAGCTAGACCTCTCGCGAAGACCTGATCCGACGATGGATGCCCTGCCTCCGCATATGCGCCCGGAACGCTCGTTCCAGGGCTTTATCCTGGCCCTGCAGCGGTTCTGGGCCGATCAGGGCTGCGTGATCCTGCAGCCCTACGATATCGAAATGGGCGCGGGCACCTTTCATCCGGCCACGACTTTGCGCGCGCTCGGGCCAAGACCCTGGAAGGCCGCCTATGTGCAGCCCTCGCGCCGGCCGAAAGATGGCCGCTATGGCGAAAATCCCAATCGGTTGCAGCACTACTACCAGTTTCAGGTGATCATCAAGCCATCGCCGCCGGACCTTCAGGATCTGTACCTGAAGTCGCTCGCCGCCATCGGCATCGATTCGCATCTGCACGACATCCGCTTCGTCGAGGACGATTGGGAAAGCCCGACGCTCGGCGCGTGGGGGCTGGGCTGGGAGTGCTGGTGCGACGGCATGGAAGTGTCGCAGTTCACCTATTTCCAGCAGGTCGCGGGCGTCGAATGCGCGCCGGTCGCCGGCGAACTCACTTATGGGCTGGAACGTCTTGCGATGTATGTGCAGGGCGTCGACCGCGTCTACGATCTCAATTTCAACGGCCGCGACGGCGCCGAGAAGGTCAGCTATGGCGACGTGTTCCTGCAGGCCGAGCAGGAATATTCGCGGCACAATTTCGAGCATTCCGACGTCGAGATGCTGTTCGAGCAGTTCAAGATGGCCGAGCAGGCCTGCAAGAAATATCTCGATGCGGGGTGGCGCGACGGCAAGCGCGAGGCACATCTGATGGCGCTGCCGGCCTACGACCAGTGCATCAAGGCGAGCCACGTCTTCAACCTGCTCGACGCCCGCGGCGTGATCTCGGTGACCGAGCGGCAGAGCTACATCATGCGCGTGCGCGAACTGGCAAAAGCCTGCGGCGAAGCCTGGGTGCACACCGAAGCGGGCGGGGCGAACTGATGCCCGATCTTCTCCTCGAATTGTTCTCCGAAGAAATTCCCGCGCGGATGCAGGCGAAGGCGGCCGACGATCTGCGCCGCATGGTCACCGACAAGCTTGTCGCCGAGGGCCTCGTCTATGATGGCGCCAAGGCGTTCGC